>VFZK01000318.1 GCA_016871215.1 Acidimicrobiia bacterium
AAACTGACTCCCGGGTGGATCTTCCTAAGAGTGAAGAAAATTGAAATCGGTCACTACCAAAAACTCCCGTTACTGAACTGACATGAACAACTTGCAGACACTGTAGGCTCGAACAGCTGGACACTAGTGATAGTTCAAGATGTCTCCCACGCAGGGGCCTGCGTCAAAGTTCGTCTTCTTGTATCCTGAAGTCCCCGTATTGATGATTCGCACGTCGCGAAATTGCGCAAAGGTTGGCAGGCTAAGGGCCGAGAGTATCAACACCACGGCCAAAGATGGCCACAATCCTGAAGACTGGCTTCGCTTCACCAAGTGAATAGTCCTGAAGTGCATCTTGCGTGACCTCCCTGGACGAAAGCTGGCGACTCGACTTGAGAAGTTATAGGCTGGGGTCTGAGTCGTGTCAACGCGCCTGAGCGCTCCCAATGCCGCTCCACATGCGCTCCGCATAGCGCTTGGAGCAGCGATGGGCGAAGGAATCTTGCTTAGTGGGTCGATGCTGCTCACTCAGCTGTTCTGGCTGGATGCGAAAGGATTGCCCTGAATTACGGATGTGACCTCCAGTCCCATGCCTAGTGATGCGAATGACTTTGAGAAAGGAAAGCCTGTTCCCGTGAAGGGTGCGAAAGACGAAGAGCCAGTACGGGTGACCGACCGAAGGTTTTGGGTCCGGGATGCAGATACGCCGAATGACGCACCCCAGGCCAGCTATTCATTCAAGCCCAGCTACGTCGAAGAACTTGAAAAGAAAGTGGCTGAGTCCCAGCGAAAAGCTGAAGAAGTGCTGGCCTCGTACCGCGAATTCAAGGCCAACGTCGCCGAAGAGACGCAACGGGCCCGAGAGCGGATTCAGAACGAGTACAACAGGCGGCTCTCGCAAGCGAAGATCGATGTGGTGGCGCGGTTTATAGATGTTCTCGAGAACTTCGAGCGTGCTCTGACGGCGGCAAGAGGGAAACCTTCGTTTGATACCTTGTTGGAAGGCGTCGAGCTCATCAGGAATCAGTTTCTGGCCAAGCTCGGAGAGCTCGGCGTCTCTGAAGTGGAGGTTCTAGGCAAGCTCTTCGATCCTCAGGTCGCCGAGGCAGTGGGGACTGTTGACGTTTCCAGGGAGGAACAGGATCAGCTCATCGTTGAAGTCGTCGGCAAAGGGTATGCCGTCGACCAGACTTTGCTGCGGCCCGCGCAGGTCAGAGTCGGTCGATACTTGTCGTCGAAGGCTGGGAATTCAGTGCCTGAAAGCCATGGTTGACAAACTCGTCGGGCTGGCCGCCGGGCTGATGGGCGCGCACACAGTTTCTTCCTTCGCGCTTCGCCTGGAGCAGGGCCCGATCGGCAGCCCGAATCAGTTCTTCGGCCGACGAGAAGTTTCTCCGGTGGCTTGTGGCCATGCCGATGCTGACAGTGATCTTCAGAGGTGGGTCGGCGAACTCGAACGACTCTTTGGCAATCAAACGACGTACTTTCTCGGCGACGCTCGAAGCCACTTCTGAGTCTGCCTCGGGCAGAACCAAGACGAACTCCTCTCCGCCGTATCGGCATTTAAGGTCGCTCGATCTCAAGTGTTTTGCGAACAGCTGCCCGAGCCGCTGTAAGACCAAGTCGCCGGCGCAGTGTCCGAATGCGTCGTTAATCTTCTTGAAGTCGTCGATGTCCAGAAACAAACAGCTGAGGCTCCTTTCGTATCGGAAGCTGCGTTCAAACTCTAGCTGCATCTGCGTCTGAAAGTGGTGCCGGTTGCTCAGGCCCGTCAGGAAGTCCGTGTTGGCGCGTCGCAGCAATTCTTGGAGCTTCCTCTTGTCCTCGAGCTGCTGTCGTTGCTTCGCAAGCGCCTGTTGGATGGCACTCTTCAGCACCCGAATGCTGACGGGCTTCAAGAGATAGTCGTGGGCGCCACTATGCAGAGCGTTCACGGCGGGTCTTGATCTGTCGGGAAGCTCTCCAGTCAGCAGGATGACTTCGACCAGCGGATTCGCTGCCTTGACTGACCTTAAGATGTCAAAACCCGACAGGCCGGGCATTTTGACGTCGCTGACTACGACGTCAATCGGTGTCTCACTGAATACATTGATCGCCTCCGTCGATTCGAGCACCGGAACGATCAGATACTCGTCTTCCAAACCCGTTTCCAGCATTCGCACGACGCTGGGGTCGTCGTCGACAATCAGAACTGCGGGTTTCATGAGACACCTCGTCGCGGGGAAGGCAACCAGGACAGGAGGCCACAGACTGGTTAATGAGGTGGATTTCGGCATCCGGCTGAGTCAGAATTAGGTTTTTTGGGACCGCGCGAAGCGGTATTGGCATAGCGAGCCAGCTTCTGTGCGCACCGTCCTTTCTGTTTCCGGCACGGAGGGAACAGCCTGGGTGGTCTGCTCCACGGTTAAGAGTCATGAAGCACTTGTTACGGCATCCGGTGCTCCGCTTGCTGCTGTGGTCGAGCCTGATCCTCTGCCACCTTCCTGAACCGTCTCGATCCCAAATCAACACGGCGGATTTGCAGGGGGACATCACCGATCCTGCGAATGCGGGTATTGGCGGTGCCACAGTGCGCGTGGAGAATCGAGACACCGGACTCGCTCGCGAAACGAAGACCCGGGAGAATGGCGACTATCAGTTTTTGGCGCTGCCGCCAGGGCACTACAGAGTGAGTGCCAGCGCAGCTGGTTTCCGCCCTGCGGTTGTCGAGGACGTTACCTTGACGATCGGGCAGCAGGCAAGGCTGCCACTGAGACTCGAAATCAGCACATTGGTTGAGGCCGTCGTGGTTTCGGCGGACGCCGCCGTGGTGGAGACCACGCGCACCTCGGTCGCAACCACCATTGACCAGAGAACGATCGAGAACTTGGCCACCAACGGGCGCAGTTACATCAACTTCACTCTGCTCGACTCGGCAACGACCCGCGACAACCAACCGGTCCTTGGACCGGCCCCGACCAGCGGCCTCAATATTGCCGGTCAGCGCGCCCGTGCAAACATGGTCAGCATCGACGGCGCCGACGCGATCGACAACACCGTCAATGGCGTCCGGGCGACGCTGTCGCAGGAGGCGGTTCAAGAGTTCCAGATCATCAAGAGCGGATATGCGCCTGAGTACGGGAGAGCTTCGGCAGCCACCATCAACATCGTCTCGAAGCAGGGAACCAACCACTGGAAAGGTAGCCTGTTCGGATATCTTCGCAGCCGCCACGGGTCGGCCGCGAACGCGTTTGCAGGAGAGCCCAATCCAGGCGACACTCGCACCGAGGCTGGACTGACTTTGGGCGGGCCAGCCCGAAAGGACAAGACGTTCGTTTTCCTGTCGTTCGAATCGAGTCTTAGAAATTCGATTGCGTTCTCTCAGATCGGGCGGGGGAACTATGGTTTCAGACAAGTTGCCAGTCCATTTGGTTCAGGAACCCTCTTGCTGACTCCCCAGCAACAAACCTATGTGGGCAGCGCACCTGCCGCCCTGGCTGCACCCTATGCCGCCATCGCCGACAGAGGGGCCCGGGTCGCGATTTTCGGCAATCTGCCCGGTGGGCCAACGGCGTTCGGGTTGATTCCGAATCCACTGCCGGCTTCGTTTTCTGGGCTCAGCAGCGAGGCTGGAAACTACCAAACGACAGAAGAAACCTACTTCTACTCGGTTCGCCTCGACCACCAGATCTCTCCGAGCCACAGCGCGTTTATTCGTGCCAGCGCCACGCCGGCCGATCTGACGGGCTTGCCCAGCAACGGGCAAAATCAGCTTACGGCCCTCAATGCATTCTCCCGCACAGCGAACAGCTCCACACGCGATCTGGCTGTAGTCGGACAAGTGGCCAGTTATCTGAATCCCAATGTGCTCAGTGAATTTCGCTTCCAGTTTGCCCGCCGGGGCGTGGGTCTTGCTGCGAACTCGAGTCGTGTCGCAGTCGAGATTCCCGGAATCGCTTCGACGGGCCATGAGCCGTTCGCGCCGGTCTACCGATCCGAGAAGCGGTGGCAACTCACAGAAAATCTGACGCAACTTCGAGGGTCCCACACCTTGAAGGCGGGTGTCGATGTCAACTACATCCCGGTCAAGGCGGTTTTCCCATTGAACCAGCGCGCCGTGTTCTACTTTCCAGCGGCTTTGGCTGTAGACAACCCTTTGATCTCGGCTGCTGTCACGCCCGCCCTGGCGTCCGCGTGGCGAGCGAGTGGCGCCCCTCCGTTCAGCGCCGCGCCGGCCTACGGCTTTGGCCTTCCCGAGGCTTTCGTGCAGCAGTTTGGAGGTCTGGAGCGGACGACAAGTCGATACAAAAACACTGCGCTAGGTTGGTTTGTGCAGGACTCTTGGAAACTGGCCCAGAGCCTGACGTTGAACTTTGGGGTTCGCTACGACGTGGAGTTCACTCCGCTGCTGGTTGCCAGCTCCCCACTTTCGGAAGCTGGCGAAAAGCTGCTGAACGTCATTCAAGGCATACCGCGCGACACCAACAACTGGCGCCGCGCCTGGGCTTTGCCTGGAGTCCTTCGAGGAACGGACGCTTCGTGGTGAGGGGTTCCTACGGTTTGTTCTACGGCCATCCTCTGAGCGGCATTGTTTTTTTGTCTGACGTCGTCGATGGCGCCCAGTCTCCTTACCTGGTAGCGCCGGGAGGCGTCGGGGCAGACGATCTTTTCCACGGCCGTGCCTTCACTCCGCTCGGTGGGGCTGTGGCCAATCCCGCCATCGGTTATCTTGGCAATCAGCAGCGCTACGACCCGCTGGCTCCCACATTCCTCGATCCCAACACGGCGTTGGCCCTCAGCCCGATTCTCAGCCAAACGCTTCCCGTTGCCAGAAACTTGGAGTACGACTACACACAGCAGGGCACCTTCGGACTCGAGCGCCAATTGGGCGAGAGCTTCTCAGTGAGCGCCGATTACACCTATGCACACGGGTTGCATCTGTTGCGACCGCGCAACATCAATCAAGGCGATTTCGATCGAATCGCGGCCTACGCACGGGCAACTGCCGTTTGCCCGGGTTTGCCCAACGTTGCGGCGAATGGGTGCTCCAATCCTGCCTATGGAGGTGTCGGCGGAAGCCTTGCCGCACTGTGGGATGCCCTGGGGGGAGCCTCCCCAACATCGTTGGCGCCCCTCGGTCAGCTGTTGTTTAACCAGTTCCGCGCTACGGGACCCAATTACACGTGGGCGAACACGATCTCAAGAGGAGCCCTATCGAAAGGGGTCATGGATAGTCTGGCTGCAACCTTCAATCTGCCCAGAGCCCCGGGCAATGCGGTGGTCCCGTTCTTCAGCGTCAAGCAGTATGAGTCTTCTGGCTCTTCGGTTTATCACGCCATGACCCTGACCTTGCGCAAGCGGTTTGCCACAAACTACCAGCTGCTGGGCTCCTGGACCTGGTCGCACGCCATTGACGACTCGACGGACGTGCAAACGTTGCAAGAGCCGCAGGACAACAAGAACGCGCGGATGGACCGCAGCAACTCCAACTTCGACCAGCGGCACCGTCTGGTGGTCAGCAGTGTCATCGAAAGCCCATGGAAATCCAACCTTATGCTGCGCGGATGGACGATCTCCCCGACGGCAGAGGTTCCATCAGGCCGGCCCTACAACCTGCTGACGCAGAACGATAGCACGCTGATCAACAGCGGATCGACCGCGCGACCCAGTGTCGTCCCTCTCGGCACACCCGGGTCCTTCGCTTCGCCGGCCCGGAAAGTAGGGCTAGCCCAGCCACCGTTGGGCTCGGTAGGCACCTTGGGCAGAAACGTGTATCGAACCAGCAACTTCTCTTCGCTTGATTTCCGCCTCACGCGGCGCATCGCCCTGGCTGAAAAGCGCCGAATCGAGCTAAGTTTGGATGTCTTCAACCTCTTCAACCGGGTCAACATTCGCGAGGCGGATAACTCCTTTGCGCAGGCAGGCCGTCCAGTCGGTGCCTTCGACCCGCGACAGTTCAATACAGCCTGAACATCGTGTTCTAACCTAGGCCCCTGTCATTCACCTCAGCAGAGCGACTTTGACGGCCTTCGATTCGGGGGCGCGCCCTGGGCGCGCCCGGCGCCCATAGGTGTTAAGTTAAGAAGCACCCGAATCGTCCAAGAGGCTCACCAGATCATGGATAGCCAGGATTTTCTGTGATGCCAAGAAGCCAGGCTAGTTTTCGGGTTGTTCTGCTGGCAACAAAGGGCTGGCCAAATACCTCCCGTTGTGTCAGTCTAGCCTGGATTTCCACGGAAAACCATTTGCCTAAGTGACACCCGCCAAGCCGACTTGGGCTGCCTTTGAAACGCAGAAGGAATGCGGTGTTTCGACCGCAACAAATTTCAACCACAGATTGCGCT
>VFZK01000319.1 GCA_016871215.1 Acidimicrobiia bacterium
CCTCCGTTCCGGTTCAGTCGCTATAAGCCCGCTCGGCGCATAATCTGGGTACTACCAGCAGGGTCAGTATCGCAAAGCGGAGCCACTTTATCGGAAATCTCGGGCCATCACCGAGAAATCGCTAGGGCCAGAGCATGCCAGCCTGGCCATGACGCTGAACAACCTCGCAACCCTTTATCGCGCTCAGGGAAAGAGCTCCCAGGCCGAGTCCCTCTACAAGCGAGCGCTCTCCATCAAAGAAAAGAAGCTGGGACCGGCACATCCCAGCGTGGCGACTACCTTAAATAATCTGGGTTCGCTCTATTATGACCCGGGCAACTTAGAGGAGGCCCATCTGTTGTGCCAACGAGCCCTGGCCATATTGGAGAAGTCCGTAGGGCCAGAGCACCCTGAGGTGGCCTCCTGTCTGAACAACCTGGCTTTTGTCGCCCGGCAGCGAAACAGGGATGCCGAAGCTGAGTTGCTATTTCGTCGCTCCCTCGCCATCTGGGAAAAGGCTGTGGGACCCGAACACCCCCACGTTGCCAAAAGTCTGTTCAACTTGGCCACGCTCTACCGCGATTCGGGGCGGTATTCCGAAGCGGAGGTTCTTTTCCAACGGTCAATAGCTATTGCAGAAAAGACCTTAGGACCCAGCCACACCGATATCGCCATGCTCTTATCCGGATACGCCTCGCTGTTGCGCAAGGACAAACGCAAAGCGGAGGCAACGATACTGGAGGCACGCGTGAAGAAGATCGCTGCCACGCGCGATTGGGAGGAACCGCCAAACTCCGTCATCGATGTGCGTGACCTAGGCCGTGAAGGAAACGCGTGGAAGGAAGAGAAGAAATGACGCTTCATCCAAGTCGTCGCGCCGTCCTACTCGAGATAGTTCTTTCACTGATCTCCTGTGCCCAGGTTATATGGCGGCGATGTATCCGCCATCGACTACCAGAGAAGCCCCAGTAATCCACTCAGCATCGTCGGATGCCAGAAAAACTGCGGCGCGCCCGATATCTCTCGGTAATCCAAAACGCGGCATCACTGTTCTCTGCCTTGCCGCCTCAATCTCGGCTGGAGTCATGTAATCCTGAATGGGCGTCTCAATAAATCCCGGGCAAATGACATTCACCGTAATGCCGTCGCGTCCAACCTCCAAGGCTGTGTCGCGTGCCAGGTTAACGACTGCAGCCTTCGAAGCGGCATAAGGCGGCCCTGAGCTGCCTCCCCGAAAGTGCACCGAGGCAATATGAATCATCCGTCCGTAGTGGGCGGCCCTGAGATGGGGAATCGCGAACTTGGACGTCAAAAAAAGGGCGCGCAAGTTCACTGACAGGACCCTGTCCCAGTCGGCTACTGGCATAGTCTCGGAGGTTCCAGGAACATTGATGCCCGCATTGTTGACGACGATCTCGAGTTTGCCAAAGCGCGCGACGGTTCGGTCTACCAGGTTTCGAACCTCATCCTCGCGTGCCACATCCGTTTGCACAAACAAACCCTCAGCTCCCAGCTCTTCAATAGCGGTCACTGTCGGCGTCGCGAGATCGCGATCATAGTATTTGCCGCGTTTGGGTTTTTCCTGTAGGTCGGCAACAACCACCTTCGCTCCCTCTTTGGCAAACTCCAGCGCGATACCCCGTCCAATGCCAGAGCTGGCTCCTGTCACGATGGCAACCCGGTCCTTCAGCTTCATACTTCCCCCTATCCGCGTCGATTGACAATTCCGGATCGATCAGACCCGGCAAAACTGAGGCTCCTTCGGAGCGCGATATCGTACCTCAAGGTCTGGTGTTTCCAGACGCTGGTGTCCCTTCATCTTCGAATCGAGACACCGATCGAGGATCCCGCAAACCATCAAGGTCCGCTCCACAGGATAAGGCGCGCGACCCACTTCGAACATTTCCTCGATCTTCAAGGCCAAACAGGCCGAATAGGCAACGTTGGGCTCAGGCGGCAACAGAAACTGCGTCGACTGCGGCACCGGCATGCCCTTCACGCGCGCCGCGAAGGTAAAGTCTCCAACCGCTCCGTTGAGCATCAGCAGAGTGCTGCGAAGCCCGTCGGCACGTTCGATGAAATAGGCCGCGGGATTCTTGACCAGCCGAGGCAGCTCTCCGCTGCAAACCAGATCCTGCGGACGTGCGTCTACCAAGGTCAACCCCTTAACCGTGTCGGAGCGTGACAACGCCGATTCCAGGAGCGCTTTCGACCAGCGTCCCTCTTCGCCGGCCTTCCAGACGGCCTCGCCTTCGATAAGCTGCACCGATTTGACGCCAGTCTCCCCACCGTGCCGCCGTTCGACCATGCACTGCATTGCCTCCAGAGCGTGATAATCCATGGCATCCGATCCACCCACGCCCACCATCAACGCTTCCTCGATCACGCAATCGAGCGGCAGTTCGATTGGCGGCAGCCTCCAGGTGACCGGTAAAGACGAACCCGCCAGGAAAGGGAATCGGAGCCGCTTGGAAGCCTGCACCATGCTTCGGGCTTTCTCGAAGCTGTAGGACAGATGCTTGTCGTTGAATACGGGAACAGCGCGTCCATCCTTCTCGAAAACGTCAACGACCTGCTGAAAGAACTCATAACGAGGGTAAAGAATCTGTCCTTTCGCGTTGGTTGGGTATTCCCCATGTTCGCCAATGATGAGCACGCCGTCGACTGCCAGCCGGTCTCCACCACAACGCAATGCGTCCGCAATCGTGGCATACACTTTGAAGCCGAACTCTTTGGCGCGAGACTCGCTCTGGTCGCCCTCAGGTCTTTGATCGACGTACAGAGACACAACGTCCATGGCGGGACGATGCCATTTTCCGCCGCGGGGATACCCCACCAGAAAGCGATCGCCAATGTGCTGGGCATGCGAAAGGTATTTCCAAATCGTGGCAATAATGGCCAGTTTCTTCCGGGCCTTGAGAGGCTTCTTTTCAGGCCGAGCGTGCGAGCTTGCAGACTTCTCCGTCACGCCGTCTTGCAAGAAAGCGCGTCGTGTCAGCATCAGGTTCTCCAGAAATGCGACTCGCGGGCCGGCCGATACCGAACCGCTAGGTGGGGTGTCTCGAGACGTTTCTGCCCTTGCCAGAGAGAGTCGATTGCGGCCTCCGTCATGCCAGAGGTCAGCAACGTTCGCTCGACCGGGTAGGTTGCCTTGCCTGTCAGAAACATTTTCTCAATGGCATTCACGAACGGGTTGAAGAAGTTCGCTTCGGGCCCTGCGCCTCCTCCCCTTCCAGGGCCATACATCTGGGTGGACAACAGCTCGCGCGTTCCTTTCAAACGAACCGCGAAATGCCAGCCCATCACCAGTCCTTCCAGTGCGAGAACGGTGGCCTTGAGCCCATCGGCGTATTCACAGCGAAAGAGCAACGGCTGGCCGAGCTGGGGTCCTGCTGGAGCCACCTCGTCGATGGCCAGGCGGGGAATCCGATCGACGGTGGGGAGAACATGATTGAATCCTTCGCGAGCCGGAGTCAGCAGGTGGCTGCGGCAAAGACACGCTTCGAATAGTTCCGGATCCCAGCCGCCGGCGGCCCAGGATCCCGCCCGCAGCGCGTCCCACACCCGGTTCCCGCGCAGGGCCTGCAACGCTGCGACCCCGGTTTCGCCGCCTCGGCGCCGTTCCACCATGCACTGCAGCGCTTCGAAAGCGTGGAAGCCATAGCCATCCGCGCCGCCTCCCGCACCGATGACCATCGCCTCTTCCAACTCTGTCCCCAGCGGTATTTCGAGAGCGGGCAGCCTCCAAAAAACGGGCACGGAAGAACCGGCCATCAAGGCGAATCCCCTTTCCCGGGCCGTGGCCACCATTTCCTTCGCCCAATCCCACTTCCAGGAAAGATGCTTGTCGTTGAACACGGGGACACTGCGGCGGCTCTGCCGGAAGACCTCGATGATCTGCCTGAAAAACTCATATCGCGGATAGAGTTTCTGCCCTTTCTCGTTGTTGGGATAGTCGCCATGCTCCGCAATGAGCAAAACGCCATCGACAGCCAGCTCTCTTCCTCCGAGTGTCAGCGCCTCGGCGATGCTGGGATAGACCTTCATGGAAGGAAAACGGCTTGCCCGTTCGCGACTGAGATCGTTTCCCTTCACCTGGTCCACGTAGAGGGAAACCAGATCCATGGGCGGCCGATGGTGCCGGCTTTCCCAGCCGTATCCCTCAAGAAACCGATCCACGATGTGTTGCCCGTGCGAATACTTGCGGTACTCCGTCACCAGGGCAGCAATCTTCGGACGCAGGTTCGCAGGCTGCCTCTTCTCCGCCCCCAACATCAACACGGCAGGCGCACTGGCGAGAAAACTTCTGCGGGAGATTCTTAAAGACTGTAAGTTATGCATCGGTTGCCTCTCGTTCCTTGAACCGCCGATTACGATGAACCATCGGATCTTCACAGCACAGCCGCAGAAAGCTTGTGACTTGTGACATTCGCTGTCGCGCCATTCGTTACAGACAGTCTCACTGCTCGCCTGACGCTGGCACGATCAGTTCGATCTCTGTTACCGCAACTCGTCCTGGTTCGACGTCCAATTGCTCCGGGCCACCCGCCAGCAGCCGGAAGCCCAACTGATTCTCCCCCTTGATGAGCTGCATGCTTGATAGCGGTAACTCAATCCGAAACACGTTTGGAGAAGCCGTTCGATCGCGAGGATATTGCGCCGATCCTGCGGTCTCAACCTTTGGAATGGGCTGGCCATTCAGACTCAATTCCAAGTCAACTTTCTCGCCAGCGTTCTCGATCATGAGTCCCAGCGTCCCGCCTTTCAGGCTGGCAGGCTCATCCACAATTCTGAGCGGCACAGTCACTCTCCAGGTTGTCTTGACCACTGGCACGTTCAACGCTTCCCATGCACTCGCAAGCGGTTCTGACAGATATCGATATCGATGCGGTCCTTGAGCTACCCTTTCAGGGTCGCGCAGCAGATGCAGCCATTGCGTGAACGGGGGACCAAACATATTCATGGTCGATAGCCCATGCGCACCTTGCCGGTAATACAAGTGAGCCACCGCCCGCAAAGAGTCTAACGTCGAGCGATTCTCGACCGTCCAGGGAAAAACGAAGTTCGGATGGATGGTGGGAGATATCTTGCAAGCCGTCCCTCTTGTCATTTCCACCCACTGGTCCACTGGCAGATTGCAGTCGTTGGCGTACATACGAGAAGGCAGAACATAATCCACGTACCCCTTGCGAATCCAAGCTTGTACATCATGACCAAAGCGCAAGCCGTCGTTCGGTCTGGCTAGAACCTGCACGGCCAGCGGCAATCGTCGACCTTTCTTCTTGCCGACCTCGTCCAACATCCCGCGCACTTCACCGATGTAGGCTGTCAGCAACTGAGTACTTTGGAGGTCCCGGTCAGGGTGAAACACTGCCGGATAACGCAGGAAATTCAGCAGCAAGCCATCGGAGTCGTAGTCTTCGACGAGCTCCCGAAAGACCCGCATCATGAAACGCCGCACTTCCAACAGTTCGTAATTCAACATCGGAAGATAACCAACCCCGCCGTGGGGCCGCGTCGGCATATAACCAATGCCGTGTTGGTACCCAGTCAGAAACCACTCTGGGTGAGTTTGGTGGGTGCGACTTGGGTAGCGAGCGCCTGCATTGATCCGCACTGACGGCCAGAACTGAAGGCCCCGTCGATGGCTGGATTCCGCAATCGCTGCGGGCAGGTCAACTCCGCGATCGATCAACTGCTTGGCGTTCCGTGCAGGGCGTCCGAGACCTTCCGGAACAAGTTCGCACACCTTGCTTCGGTACGAGGCTAAGTGACTGCCCACCAAATCCCAGCTCACCACATCAATGCCTCTGCCGGCGTAACTTGCCACGACACTGTCGATATTCTGTCGAGTGGGAGGCGTGGACCATTGCAAGATGGTTCCCATATCGTCTGTGAGAATGATCTGCCGACCTTGTTCCAGCCTACCCGTCTGTGAAGTTCCTGCAGCAGCCTCGGCCTTCGACAGATGCAACATGATAAGACTTGCCAAACCCGCGGTTAGTAGACGCAACCACCACATCGTCTCGCTCCATTCTGATGTCGCACATTATGTTGTAAACTCCAGCGAAGCGCACCTTGGAATCTGCATTTTCTTCTCGCGTCTTGTGGGTGTTTCAGTTTCAGCAATTGGCAGTGGTCAATAGAAGACAACGCTCAAGAACCTGGTACCCAAATTATGCACCGAATCAGCCTTTTGGTTTGGTGCTTGGTGCATAAAATTGTATGCACCAAGACTGGGCAGATACTTTTGGTCGGCGCTGAGTCGTGAAAACGGGCATTGGATGAAGCTTTTC
>VFZK01000320.1 GCA_016871215.1 Acidimicrobiia bacterium
CGATGACCTTTGCTCGACCCAGACAGCGGCTAGCACCCTTCCAGGGTGCTGCTCGCGACGACATCGGAACCGGTGGTGTCGCTGACGCTCGACCACCGGCTAATGGCTAGCAAGCCTCCGGCTTGCCTGCAGTTTGAATATTTTTCAGTGCATGAGGCTCACAAAGAGATACATCCTTATTGTTCTTTGCTCTGGGAACGGGCCAACCTCCACGCTTCGTCGTCAATGATTAGCCATAAAGCAACGAAGCGGCACATTGCGAACGCAGGAGCGGGCCTTTGGGCCGCGACCGTCGCTGAACGGGGATTCTGGTCGCCGTGCGGAGACCGGCTCCCGCACTCGAATGTCCAATCTCCAGCGGGCCCCAGCAAGCTGGTGCCGGGCCGCACTGCGTGCGGCACTACGAACGTATCGATGACCTCCGTTTGTAGTGAAGCACGTGAGTGCTTCACTCTGGAGTTTGTACATTTCAAATCTCACGACTACCGGGCCTGTGTTGACACAAGCTGAGAACTTGCGGGGCAAGCCGGAGGCTTGCTAGCCATTAGCCGGTGGTCGAGCGTCAGCGACACCACCGGTTCTGAAGTCATCGCGAGCAGCACCCTGAAAGGGTGCCAGCCCTCGTCTTCGTCTAGCGCATCTCATTCGATCAAGGAGTTGTCATGTCTCAACAGATCTGCTGGAGCCATTAGCGTCAGACTTGCTCAGGCACAACCCAAGGCGAGCGGTACTTGCGCTTGACGAGTGCGTTGGCCTCGGCGTCGTTGCGGAAATTTCCGGTGGCGGGATCGATGTGCAGCTTGCGCCCGACGCGGTAAGCAATATTGCCGTAGTGGCACCACGCCGTCGAAGTGTTCAGCACTTCGATGTCGGCACGAGGCAACTCTCGCGTGCGAATGCAGTCAATGAAATTCTGGATGTGGTCGGCGTTCGATTGGGAGAATTTGCCACGTTGTTCTTTGACGATCTTGCCATCGACATCGAAAACCTGGAAGCCGCCACCGTGTCTCGACAGCTCCATGAACTGCCGGGTTCCGTAAATCTCGATTCGAGTCCCCGTGAATGGCCAGTCGGGAAAGCCTCCGCCCTCGCGGATGGGAGTCACGACTTTCTTCATGTAAGGCGACCACAAAGACTGCTCGAAGATGACCGTCATCTTGTCGAAATCCCAGCTCACCACGTGGGTGTCTGGCGTTTCCTGATCGTCTTGGTAGAAGTGAATTCCCCCGGTAGAGCTTACCGATTTGGGCAACGTCTGGCCTGACATCCAGCGAGCAATATCGATTTGGTGGACGCCGTCGTTGATGATATCTCCGCCTGAGTACTCCCAAAACCAGTGCCAGTTGTAGTGGAAATGGCTTTTATTGAACGGCCGCGCCGGCGCCGGGCCCAACCACATGTCGTAGTCGACGCCCGCTGGCACGGGGGAATCGGTCGTCCTGCCGATGGTGTTGCGCAGCTTGCTGTTCAGCACCCGAATCAAGTGGACATTGCCGAAGGGTGTGGCTTCCATACTGGACAAATGGCCAAATACCCCGTAAAACACGCTGGGGAAATGGGCCATTTTGAAAGCAAATCTCAGACTGAGGTTTAACTCGTGCGACAACCGTTCGACGGGAAAACGCTGCCAGTGCGGCCTGCGAGCGCTATGCGCCTATTCTGATCGCCCCCGGCTCCCGAAAAATGTCCAGTATGAAAGCCACACCCTTGCCGAACTCCTGGGAATGAATATGTTCGAAGGCCAGGCGGCAATAGTTGGCGCTGCGATTCTGCGCGCCAACTTGGACAATGCGTTTGTGTTTGCGGGCCGCTTCGACCATCTTCCGGCCTTCCCACAGACTGTGGCAGGTCGGCTTCTCGAGATAAACGTCTTTGCCGGCCTGGCAGGCCAGAATGGTGCCGAGCGCGTGCCAGTGGTCTGGCGTTGCGTTGATGATCGCGTCCACGCGCTTGTCGTCCAGCATTCTTCGAAAGTCTTGCGTCAGCGTTGGCGGCCTGCCTATGAGTTTCTCGATCCGAGCTGCTGCTTTCTGGCTGCGCGATTCGTCGGGCTCGGCTATCCAGGCCACTTCGATGTCCGGGCGCGCCGCAAACCACTCGAGAAGTTGAGAACCTCGACCGCCGGCACCCATGAGGCCAATGACCACCTTCTCGTTGGCGCCGTGTGCGGTGAACGGCAGTGTCGCTGTCGCGCTTGCCAAGGCTGCAGCCTGTTGGCTCGTTTTCAGAAACTGTCGCCTGGTTACCGTCTTCATGTCTTGCCTCCTTGCTCAGCGCTGGTTGCGTTCCGGAAGGTTGCACACCAGCCCCGAGAAAGCATCCTGGGTTCCTGCCCCGGCTTGCTATCCGCCGGGGTGACGACCTTTCGCGGGGGCGGGTCGCACTGCGGTGCGACACTACAAGCGATGGTCGTTCCCGGTTTTGCGGGGACGACTGTAAGACAAACGATCGCGGAAGACTACCGCCGCTTTTGGACTGGGCTCGTTGAAAGGCCTCGCCTATTTCGGTTCAAGCTCGGGGTGAAGCGGAAGAGACTACCACTGTCCCGACTCTAGGGCTGAACGGTGGGCAGCCTCGATGATTTCGACCGTGCGGAGCCCCTGCTCCCAGGTCAACGTCGGCTCAGTCCCTTCTTCGATCCAGCGGACGAATTCGCGCATTTCCCTGCGTAGAGCCTCTTCTGCTCCGATGGGCACATCGCCAGTTTCTTCGAACCGCTCATGGTGCTCGACATTTTCTCCGCGCAGACGCCAATACACGTCGGCATGCTGAATGGAGGAGACGCATCGCATCCCTCCGTCGCGGCACACCACTTCGGCGCCGTAAACCTCACGATATTTCTTCAAAGGGTAAGACAGTGAGACCCCCAAAAAGCCGATAGCACGTGACCGGTAGCGCAGCGAGACGTGAATCGAATCCGCGAAATCGAAGCGAGAATCGATCTGTGGAGCGGATATCGCGCTCACGGCCGCAACGTCGCCGCACATCGCCCGCATCCACTCCAATTCATGGACGCCGGAACAGTCCAGCACACCGCCACTCTCGGCTTTGCGAGTCCACCAGCCCTGAAACTCACCCTGAAAGTAGCCCACGGTGGAAATGGCTACTACCGGACCCAGCACGTCGCGCAGCTGGATCATCCTGGCCCACGGCGGCCGAAGGCGCCGCTTCTGGCCGACCATCAGGCGTACCTTTGCGGCCTCGCAAGCGCGGACCATTTCCCAACAGTCCTGGACAGACAATGCCATCGCTTTTTCGCAGAATACATGGAGGCCTGTCTTCGCCGCCTGCACCGCAATGTCTTTGTGCGTGTGATTTGGCCCGGTCAGCGCAACGGCGTCGAGGTCAACGCTGTCGAGCAGCTCTCGATAGCTCTCGAACGCTTGAACCTTTAGCTGTGTTGAGTCCAAGAAGCGAGTTCGGGCCGCCGGGCTGGGATCGCAAATGGCAACGACTTCGGCCACTTCGTTGATGTACTTGGCAAAGAACGGACCGAAGTTGCCCGTTCCGAACATGCCAAAGCGAAGCTTCCTTTTGTTCATTTGGAGATCGTGCCTCCATGTCGGAATCAGATCTTTGGATTGTTGAGCCGCATTCCGCGAGCGCCGGGATGGTCGAAGCGGTGCACACGCGGGCGGTCGACCGACGACGCCAGCAGAATGTCTCGTTGTGGCCCGGCAAATGCCAGGTGGTAGGCTCCGCGAAGGGCCCCGCCCTGCCAGTCTTCAGCGAAGACCTCCAGCCGCCGGCTATTCACGTCGAACACATAAATGGCATCGGGCATCAATAGATCGCCGTTGGGAGCGCGCGTTAGTCCCGGCGTGCCTTGTTTTCGGTCGGCCGTTGGATAGGGATTGTACCAGGGGCGAATCGGCTGGCGCCGTTCGTCCCAAGCCGCGGCCTTAGCTTTGGTTCCGCGCACCCGCAAGTTCCGAATGCTGGTAGGGCCCCAGTTCACTAGGCCCAGACGGCCCGTTTTCGGGTAAGTGGCATCGCTCACGACCGTGAGGGGCCGGCCGTTTACCCACACCCGGAATTCCGTGCCCTGAAGCGCGACACGAGCTTGCTGCCAAAGGCCCGCTTCGGCAGGAACGCCAGCCACCCGCTCTTCCAGCAGGACCTTGCCCCAGCCACTTGCATCGACCCGAGTGATGGCCGACCAGAAATGGCCTTCCCGTGCTTGTTGGCCGCAGAACGGGAACTCGACAACATAGTAACGCTGGGCATCCTGCGCCCGTACTACCAAGCCGACCCCGCCGTGATTCGAATCGCGTCGGAACTCGAATTCGGCTTCAACATTGGCGTAGGCTGTTTCCGGGAGAAAGGCTAAGTGGTGCTGTTCGAATTTCCCAGGGGAATTGATCACCCCTTCGGCGTTCTGTTTCCAGTCCCCACCGACAAATCGCCATTGTCCGATGGCGTCACCGAACATCGACAAGCGAGTCCACTGCTGTTCAGCATGGACGGCGACGACCGAAAGAAGAAACACAACTACCAACCCCCGTGTGCGTGAGCTTTTCATGGCCTTTCCTCCTTTTTTGATATCACGGTAAGAGGTTGCACGCTGAGCACGAACCGGTAGCTTCAATGGTTCCCACGGTTGGAAACGACTGCCCGAAAAGAACGGCCAGGATCAACGATCCAGGGTCCCGTCAAAGTCTCGTAAGTCGTTGAGTCGAGGTCGAGCCCTTGCTAACGCGAGGGCTACTGATTTGGCCCACGCGGTTGTTCAGTAGCCCGACCGTAAGGGAGGGCTCACGACTTTGACGGGACCCTGATCAACGAGCGGACCCGCTTGCACCGACCGTCTTGGTGAGCAGTCCGATTTTGGATGAATCGATGGGCTTGAAGCCCAGCGTCAGGGCCGGAGAGTCAGGCCCGAGGGAGTAGTCCCCCTTAGATGGATCCCGGAACTTCGGATCTGAGAACAGGGAGTTTCGATCGTAGCCCCATGTTCGCCAGCCGGCGGCGTCAGGGGCTGAAAAAGCGCTATCGAAACTAAGGGCCGTGCCGGCTGGAAGATGATACAGATTGCGGTCAAACTCGGTCACTACCGCATGCACGACTTTGTCGGCACTCTGGTTGACGTTCAGCTTCATGAAACCGGCCGCCGGGTTGCGGTAACTGAAGATGTTGCGACGGAACCGCACGTTCTCCATTTCGCCCCGCAGCAGCAGATAAACCTGGAACCGCTCGCTGTCGAGGAAGATGTTGTTTTCCACGGTCACATTCTGGCAGTAGTGGCTAATCATGATTCCGCCCAGAGTATCCCGTGCCGTGATGTTGCCGTAGACAAGCACGTCCATCGGCGCGTTATCGAAGTAAAGGCTCCAGCTGTAGTAGGGAACTAAGATGCGCCCGCCTGCCTTGGAGTGCTCGCCTCCGGCTTCGAGTTTCTTCCCGTAGGCCGCGCAACCGATGGTGTCGTGAATCAAGTTGAAGCGGAAGATGTTGCCGGCGAGCAGATCAGGATCGCGGGGATGAGTGTACCAGCGGTTGACCGTGACTGCGCCGGTATCGGCGGTTTCCAGGGACAGGTGGTGGAGGTGGTTGTACTCGACAATCACTCGCCCGAATCCCGACAGCAGACTAATGCCAAACCTTGGGCTGTGGTGAATGAGGTTGTGAGACAGAATGCACCCGTTCCCAACGACACCGAAGAAAACGATCCCACTGGAATGTTTCTCGATTTGTCCTACGTCATGAATATGGTTGTTTTGAATCAGGTGGTCGGTAGAACGTGGCCACTGCTTCAGAGTCACGTCCTGGTCAAAGCGATCCCGAAACCACTCGGTGGGGCTCGGAACGTCGCCACTGAACGTGTCGTGCCGCGAGTGTCCGCGCTGGAGAGAGCCGATGAAGATTCCGTTGCTGCCGGGTTCGGCAATCTCGTTGCCGGTGATGCGAATGCGTGCATTGTTGTTTTGCAGGCGGATGGCATCGCCACCGACGGCGAGGAATGTGTTGTTTCGAATCGAACAATCCTCCGCCGACTCGAGGTACAACGCCTGGCCCGCATTCGGAGTCTTGTAGTATTCGTTGCCTGAAGGGAATTCGGCCAGTGTTTGGGTGAAAGTCAAGCCCTGGATGACTATGTGCCGTACCGGGGCCGCTTGAGTGCCGATCATCTGCACCAGGCGCGATGTATCAATCGTTGCAAAAGTACTTGCTTAATCTAATCGAATCGAGTATAGTACGGGGCATGCGACGAACTAAGAAGACTCCTACTCAGAAGGACCTGGTCAGTGTACGATCCCAACTGCGTT
>VFZK01000321.1 GCA_016871215.1 Acidimicrobiia bacterium
TCGACAGGGGAGACCTCGCTGTTGGTCTGGGTTCCCATGTTCTTTTAATGCATCGAATCTCACTTGTCCAGCGGTTTCCGATCTATCATCGGATTTTTAAACACCCTCTAAGAACCAAAAGCTTGCGCACCGAGAAATCGCGCCGGCATCGCAAACGGCTTTCTCGTTATGATGCTGGATTCGAGCTAAAAGCTGGAAGGGTTTTTTCGGCCCAGCCAGATCGAATAGCCGATAGTCTGGCCATTTTCACCCAGGATTGGCTTGATATCGGCGATCGACACCTGCCTGTTGAGGGATTTCTGGAGCTGCGAGAGCGCCGCGTTCCTGACAACCGAAACGTCGCGGCTCTCGGGAATCAGCTGGGCGCTGATGTTCAGCACCGGGTTGCCATGCTGGTCGAACGTGTTGACAATCTCCTCGCCGAACGCGAATTGGTGTGGGTTGTTCATCACCGTCCAGTCTTGAAAAAACCGGCGGGGCGTGGCGAAGATGAAGAGCAAGATGAGTGCGCAGAGGATATCGTATTGAAGTGTGCCTCGGCCGTAGCTCCACAAGATGATCTTCTTCATGTCAGGCATGGCTTTCGATCGGACTGAGTGAGAAGTTCGTTTCGTCGGTAGTCCCAGCCGGAATCGCCTGTTTTCGCTGGGTTTCGTGGGTTCAAATGTAGATGGTATCTTCCCTTCGGTTAAAGCTCACGTCGCGCTCGTGGGGAACGATTCGCCCGTCGCGCATCTCGACCAGGCGATTTCCCACCGACGCCGCCTCGGGGTTATGGGTGATCATGATGATCGACTGGCCAAAGGTTCGGTTGAGCTCTTGCAACATGCTCAAAACGAGGTGCGAGTTCTCCGTGTCCAGATTTCCGGTTGGCTCGTCGGCCAACAAGATCGCCGGCTTGTTGATCACGGCCCGGGCGATGGCAACCCGTTGCTGCTCGCCTCCAGACATTTCAGATGGTTTGTGCTGCACTTTCTTCTCCAGTCCAAGCAATTTGAGGACTTCCTGGACGTGGCTGTCGTCGCGGTCTCCATTCCCGAAGATCTCTCGGGCGATCTGGAGATTGCCCCCAGCCGTGAGGGTAGGAAGCAAATTGTATCGCTGGAATACGAACCCGATCTTTCGCCTGCGGATGTCCGTGCGGGCACTGTCTTTGACGGATGATATCTCTTCTCCATCGATGATCACTTGGCCGGACGAAGGCTTGGCGAGTCCTCCAAGGATGTGCAGCAGCGTCGACTTGCCACAGCCCGACGGGCCCGTGATGGAGACGAATTCGCCCTCCCGCATTCGAATCGAAACGCCTTGCAGTGCGGCGACTTCGATCCTGCCAATCTTGTAGACTTTCTTGACATCGAGCGCTTCGAGTATGTTTTTCATCAACGAAATCGCGATTCACAGCGCAGCTTCAGCGCGAGATTATAGCGTAAGCTCTTGCATGCGCGCGAACATTTGTCCAAAGTGACGCTCAATCACAAGGAGTCACAAACCGATTGAACGGCGTCGCACGGCGCTTCACCGCAGCAAACACCAGACAACTGGACGCCACTTCTGCTTGCACCACCGAAAGCGGGGATTCGCGGTCCAAGCTTGGTCATTCATAGGCCAATGCGTCGACCGGATCCTGCCGGGCAGCTCGTAGCGCCGGGTATAGCCCCCCCAGACTTGAGCTAAGCAGCGCAATCAAACCAGCCTTCACCATCCAGTCGGTGCTCAACTCAACCTGCAAGCTCGGCAGTACTCTGCCAAGCAGCCATTTGCCGGCAAACGAAAGGGCTACACCGCCTATCAAACCGGCGGCACAAAGTAGAAGAGACTCTTTCACGAACACGGCCAGCACGAACTGCTTGGATGCCCCCAGCGCTTTGAGAATACCGATCTCCCGAGTGCGCTCCGTGATTGCAGTGTACATAGCCAGGAAGATGGCGAAAAAGCCCACCACAGTTGCGATGAAGATGACCGTGTTCAGGAAGTATCGCAGCGCAACCAGATTGTTGCTGGCTGACGAAACCTGCGACACAAAATCATTCATTGGCAATATCGTATAGCCCTTCAGTTTCTCCTTAAGCCGTGCCACCACAGGCGGAATCTCTTCAGGTGAGTCGCACTTGATAAACATCAGCGACACTTTGCCCGGCGTTCCCGTCAGCTCCTGCACGGTTCTGAGTGGCAGGAAGACTCTTGATCCCTTACCGTGCTCGAAGATGCCGGTAACGCGAAAGCTGTGGTTCAGGAACTCAGCCACTTGCCCGACTTGTAGCTTCTTGGAGTTCGCGTGAATGTCATCCACAATCATTTCATAGGGAGCCTGAAAGGCGCGGCCCTGCAGAAACGTGAATCCTCGGGTGACGCGAGTGAAGCTGTCCAGATCGATTCCATAAATCAACCCGACGCCGCCCTGCACGTTCAACTGAACCATCACGGGTGAGACCGAACTGACACCTTCGATGCCCGCCAGCAACTCGGCAACCTTTTCCGGCATCGCCGCAGTGCTGGAAGCCAGCAAAAAGGACGAGCCTGGAGGTTGAAGCACAATATCGGCACCGACGCCTTCCAAGCGCTTGGCATTCTCGTTGACCATGCCACGGGTCAAACCCACAACCAACAGGATGAGTACGACCTCCATCGCAATTGCCAGCACGGTGGCAAGCGTGCGCATAGGACGGGCCAAAACATTGGCTACCACGAGGGACTGTCTCATCGTTTATTTTGGGTCGCGGGTGAGATCGATCTGCTCGGTCCCGTGAGGTTGGTTCAGGACAAACTGGTCATCACTGAGGGTTTCGTTGACGACTGCCTTGCTAATCTTCAAGCGAAGCGAGTAGTCTTCTTGAGGACGTCTGAAGTCGATGACCGCGGGATAGTCCCCACCCTCGAAGTCTTTGAACTCCCGATAGTTGATGTCAGAGACGAGCTTCCCCTCGTCGTACACCCTCTGCCGGGCCAGCCTGAGATCGAAACGGTCGATCCAGATTCTGCGCCGCAATGGTGAGACCCTGTCTTTGACCGGTCCTACAAAAGAGAGCACGTAATACTTGTGCTTGCCCTCTTGGTCCTCCTCGAGCACCATGGCTTGGTCTTCTTCGGTGCTGAGCGGATCGATCAGCAGCGCTTGAAAAATATGTTGGGGTCGCAAGTTGATAGGAACGTCTTTGCGGCTCTTAATCTCCCGGTCGTTCAGTCCCAGAATGAACTTGTTCTTGGGCGGAACGTGAATTCGAAACTGGGTTCCATCGGAAACCATGTCGAAGACTTTCACCTTGAAGGCCTGGCCAATCAGTCGAATCGAAGCCGGTCGCCGGGCCAGAATGAAACCATCGGTCTCTCGGTAGTTTGAGATTTCGCCTGAATTGATGGAGCCGCCCGTCAACTGGTAGATAACCGTAAGTTTCAGGGCCTGAATCTTCTGGGCGGTGCTGTTGACGTTCTGAACCAACTCATCCAGGCTGGCGGTTTTGGCCGGCAGCGCCTGCTCGCTCACCGGAATTCGCTGCGTCTGTTTGACTCGGAACCAACTGCAATAGGAAGAAACGATCGAAGCGGACAAAACGAGGACGAAGGCTGTAATTCTGTTTTCCAAATGTCTGCTTGAGTCCCAGTCCAGATTCGAGGCGCCTAAAAGTAACAAACCGACCCCATGGCGTCAACAAGTTAGTGGGCGCGTTGCGCTGAGCTAGCACGCAGCTTGGCAGCTCGATGCCGCCGGAACAGGAAGAACGCTGCGGCGCTGATGACAAGCACCGCAACCACACTCAGAGCGATGTACGGGTAGTTCTGGTGCATGTAGTCTTTCGCGGCCTCCCCATACTTCACGGCCAGAAATCCCTCCAGGAAATAGCGAAACCCGCGTCCAAGAGCGATAGCGAAAACGAACTTCCCGATACTGATTCGAAAGACACCCGCGAACAGAACGAAGATCTTGAAGGGCGTCGGCGGCGGCAGAATCGATGGAATCATCACAGCGAACACCCCATAGCGTGAATACCAGCGAGCCACTTTTTGAATCTTATCCTCAGCGAATCGCTTCCGCAGCAACACCTGCCCGCCCTTGCGCCCCACGCTGAACAAGGCCAGGCAACCAAGAATCGAGCCAGCCGTCGTCATGGTGCAGTAGTACAGCATCTTGTCTGGGTCTTTGATTGACAGGGCGATGATGAGCACGTCGTTGACTTCGGGAAGCGACAGAAACGATGAATCGAAAAAGGCGATGAGGAACAGCGCCCCTCCCCCCAAAGGAGAGGTGAGCGCCAGAAAGTAGTTTTGAATCTTCAGCGCGATTGCTTTCAAGAAAAGACTCCCTCAGAACCCGACTCTGGAACTCCGGTCCCGTCTGGTGCGGACCAGGGGTAGCCTCCGGCTTAGAACCGGAACGTTTCCGAAACAATTTTCAGATTGCGATCCAGCATCACCGAACAAACGAAACTTTGTCGAAATCTGCTAGCGAAGTCGAATCGCAGGTCGCGGACCGTGACCCGAAATCCTTGCGGTATGGGAACCACTTGCGACAGCGGGTGGCGAGCAAAACCCAGAAAGACGCGAGCTTGGGTTCCCTGCTCCGCAGAAGCCAGCGCTTCGCTCTGTTCTGGCTTGAACAGCGTTCTGACTTTGCGTTTTTCAAACTCGCTCTCGAGCCAGCCAAAGCCCGCAAAGCCGAGGTGGTAAGCCTTCTCCGTTTCGACGACCCCATACCAGCCTATCGGATTCAGGAACCGCGGCAAAGCACTCACTCGCCACGGCGCGCCCGTCTCGTAGGACCGCTGGCGCAGTTGCTCCAGAGCGTGTTCGTGAGCCACCCACTTGCACGACCAGAAGACAACGATAAGGCTCAAAGCGGCTGCGGCTCCACGCTCGTAGCCACTGGCTTTGGCTCCGATTTCTTGCGAAACCAGCCGAAACAGCAGCGGCAGTACGAAACCGCCGGCAAGAATCGCCATCATCCAAGGATCCACGATGAAGACAAGGTCAGCAGCAAACCAGCGCCCGTCGAACGGCAGAAAGGGGCGTATGCCGTAGCTGTTGGTATAATCCAGCAGCGTGTGGCTGCCCAGGCCAACCAGAGAGACGAGAAGCAGCTTGAGAAAGTCCGCCGGTGCCGGAGCGCGGGAACGAGCGTGATGCGTTCGCTTCAGGACTGCGGCGAGCAAGACGCCTGAGCAAAGAAGTCCAGCCAGCGAATGGCTGAAGCCTCGATGATACTTCAGATAACTGATGTGCCCGCCAAACCAGGCTAGCAGGTCGAGGTCCGGAAGATTGGCGCCGATCAGCAAGGCTGTCGTGGCCTTGGGCGTGATGCGCTCGAGCCCAGCTCTTGCCAGCAAGAGTCCAAACAGTGTGTGCGTCACATTATCCATAATCGATGCCGCTCGCTGGGATTGATTGATAGCCAGTAACCGGCCGATAGATCTCACGAAGCCGCGCGATTATAGCCGGAATCGATCTTCAGCAATAACTCAGCGCACTTTGGAAGGCGAGTCGAACCGGGCAAGCTGCCGACCTCGATTACGAGCAGGCAAGCGACGCGAAAACGACATTTCGAGCTTGACCCATACTGTCCTCAGCGGCTGCACTCTTTTGATTGAGAGTTGACTGTGTTCTTGGATCCGCCTGAAACAGAACAGAAAGGCTAGGATGACGGACGGCCCGATCACGGCGATCTTGGGCGGAGGTTTGGCGGGACTGAGCACGCTCTGGCATCTGCAGAGGAGCGGTCACGAACGCAGCCACCTCTTCGAAAAGAACTCTCGCGTCGGAGGACTGACGCGTTCGGAGCACATCGACGGCTTCACCTTCGACTACACAGGACACTTGCTGCACTTCAAGAACGAGGCGGTCAGGCAGTTGGTTTCCGCACTCCTGGGAGACAACCTGCATTCCGTTGTTCGCAACTCCTGGATTTTCTCCAAAGGCGTCTACACACGCTATCCGTTTCAGACAAACTTGTACGGCCTGCCACCTGAAGTGATCAAAGAGTGCATCCTGGGGTTCGTGGCAGCACAAAACAACCCTACGCGAAGCGATGCTATCAATAGTTGCGAAAGTACCAGCACTAAGTGGTCTCTGCTGCATACTTAGTCTCAGCAAGTTGGAAGAAAGACAGAATCAGTTGACGAGAGCGCTGACTCGAAAGCAAGATTGAAAACAACGCCGCTTTGAACTCCGCCTTGGTGGCCACAAACCGTTTCGCCAGCCGCGCCTTGGCATGGTTCCAGACCTGTTCGTCCGGGTTGAGTTCCGGAGCGTAGCTGGG
>VFZK01000322.1 GCA_016871215.1 Acidimicrobiia bacterium
CCCGTTCGATTAACGTTACCGACACTGTAGCTGTAAACAAAGACGCCCAAGAAGTAGCGAGGCCATCGTCGACGATGTGATCCTGCTGCTAATAATGACCTCACGCCAAAAAATCCAGCCCGTGGCGTTCGTCGACGAGCGTATCTCCCGTTACCTCTACCCGTTCCACCAACTGCTCGACGACGGCGCGGCCTGTTACATGATCGAACGAGTCGGCTCTCTCGAACCGAAGGTGCAATTTTATCTCGGCACAAAAGCGCCGCCCATGCCCTGCGGATTCGCTGCGCGGTCGAGGGTTATCTGGATCTCCCGAAATCGAATGCAAGACCGCAGACCGGCGCTGGAACTCGGAGGACTTCGCGAGCTCAAGTAGCGCTCATGCCGAATAGGTGTTTTCACGCCCGCTGGCGCGAATGGCCTTTAGTTTGGTGAAAGTCTGGGCGAGCTGCCCGCCACGTAGTCGTTGAAATTCTGGACTGCCATCCTTCGCCAGCTTGGCGGCGAGATAGTAGGCTTCTTTAGGCACCGGCACATTCTGGTTAATGATGCGTTGAAGCGCGTCCCACAGAACGTCCTCATCAGCTCCAAGTCGCACGATGTCCATGACTTCCATCAGCATCTGATTGTCCATGATGCGGTGGCGGGTCATGTCGTAACGGGCTCGCGCCTTTTCGCTTCCGCCCAGTCCGTGCTGGGGGATCTTCTCCGCGATTAACTCGGCAAAGTTCCGTTCAGACTGTTGCCGGAGAAAAGGCGGATCGAACTGCTGTCGTCGCACAACCCAGTCGGAGTTCAAGCGCGGGCTCCACATGTTGCCGGCCTCCATCAGGCTATTGAGCGGCTGGCCAAAATAATTCATGGAGTAGAACCAGCGGCAGTTCTGCTTAGACAGCCAGTTCATCCAGAAATCAATCCATTCGTCCGGCATTTCTTGCATCGAGCCGGTGTTCGTAACCAAGTCGAATGAAAGCGGCGCGACAGCTTCCAACAAATGAATCGGGCACAAGATCACACGTTGTTTCGCTGCGAACGCCGGATCCATTGGCTTGGGGTCGGTCACGTAATAAAGCGCGAGATTGTCAAAATTACCACGCAAAAAAACTTCGGCGAAGTACAATGACTCAGGAAAGTCGATGATGACGTAGGTCTTCGGCTGTTTGATCGGATTGGTCAACCATAACCGAGCGGGTGCGCCATATCCGCCACCGATTTCACATACCATTTCCGTTTTTGGCACGTGAGCGAGACAGCCACTCAGAAACCTAACATGGCAGAAAAGGATGTTGCTGATAATCCGCCCGCCGCAATTGAGCAGTGAATCCGGCCGGGACAGCGGCGAATCGCTTATTTGCTCAAACCAATGGGAAAACTGGGGAAACTCTGCGTGCAGCGAGTCGGCGTGAAGCTTGTAAAGCGGCCAGGCGTAATACACCGGCTCGCGGTGATCAAAATCGATCCGGCTTTGCGCGAAATGAATGGCTTCACGGTTGGAGGTGAAGAAGCTAATTTCAAAGCGAATACGTTCGAGCAACGCCTCCCACCGAGGGCTGGCGGGCATGCTGGCATTGCGCTTCGGGGCTGCGTTGGCCGCAGTCAGATTCTGCCAAGCGCCTTCCAACACTTGCCCTCCCGCAGGAACCTCCGTGCAGGGTCCGGAGGCCATTTTGCCCCGTGCATAAGGCGTGATACGAATGAGCTGTTTGAGCGTAGGGGCGAGCAGCGGCGGACACAACAATTCACCGATGACTTTGATCTTCTTCAAAAGATTTCCGTTCATGTGGGCGTTTGAATTAGCAGCGGGCCATTCGATTGGCAAACTGATTAACCAATTGTGACTGGTAATGTTTACGCAGTAAGTGGCTGCCGGCAGTGTGACCCAAATCATTCGGGGAAGGAGACCCAAAATTTACGCACGAACCGCGCAAACATCAGTCAAGCTTTAGCCGTATATGTCCTTCTGTGCCGCCGCCTTGGCGGAGTAGCGGGATTCGCCCGTCTTCACCGACCGCACCACGACCTGCGAGGCCCAGCCCGGGACGATAGAGGCCAGCCCGGACAAGCAATCGCCGATGCAAGGAAAGTAAAAGTGCGTGCCGAGCGTCTTGTCCGGCCGAAATTGGTGGTTCGCCAGCGCGATGCGAATCGTCTTTTGCGTGAAGTCGCGGTAATGCGGCCCGCGATAGCGAGCCGAATACATGGGTGGAATATCGAGAAACAACATCATCGCTAACGAAGTCAGTGTGCGGACGTTCGGATAGGTTATGATCAAATGCCCGCCCGGTTTCAACACTCGGTTGGCCTCGGCCAAAAGCCAATCAGTGTCTACAATGTGCTCGATAGTTTCCCCTGCCATCACAACATCAAATACCGCGTTAGCATAGGGCAACGGTTCACTCTCGATGTCGTGAACCTTGGTTTGGTAACCGAGCGCGACTGCGCCAGCGAGGAAATCCGGGCTGAAATCTACGCCATGTAACTCGTGCTGGTGGAGGAACGGCTTCAGCACAGCACCATCGGCGCACCCAATGTCTAAGATCCTCTGCCGGGTGGTGTATTTCGCGACCAATTCCCTGACTTTGCGAACCCGGTCATCTGGACGATTTGCGTCTCCAGTGATCGGGTGCTGCGCGGCGTATTGGCGTTGAAACTCGGACGATTTCATCGTGGGAGTGTCGAAGCTTACAAAACCTAACGCCACATGCCAACAACTTCGCTGATTACTTCTGGACTTGTTTGGCAGCAGTCGGCTTCGCCCGGTATCCGGCCAGTCGGAAATAAAGGTTCGCAGCGAAGTGCGGCATGACCTGTTTCCCTTTGAGCTTGAAAGCGTGCCAGATGCACTTGCGTAGCATCAAAGGCGTTATCAGATGGTGCCATTCTGGGTTGCTGCGGATTGCCTTTAACATAGGCCAGCCAAAGTGATACAAGGCGGCTCCATCGCGGAGGAGAGGTAGGATGTCCCCGTTCTCCGGGAGGTGAAGCCGCCGCAAGATGTTCAAAATCACCTCGACGTGTTCCGGTTGCTTGCGGCCTGCATTGTAAAATGAGGTTTGGTGAATGTTGAACCAAGCCAGTGGTTCGGGTACAAAGCATATGCCGTGACGATAGGCCGCCGAAGTGAGCGCGAACCAATCACAATGCCAGCGCAACTCTGGCGAATAGGGAGGGATCAAGCTGCGGCGCATAATAACCGTGTGACTGGGGATATGGAGCTTCGTTTGGCTCTCCAAGTCCACAAGACGCTGCGGGGACAAGTAACAGGGTTCATTGCCCATCTCGACCCCCACCTGCCAGTTCCACCCAGTTGTGGCTTCGTGCCAATCTCCAATAGTGCACGACATCGCCGCCTGCGGGTGCTGCAGTAGCAGTCGAACGGACTTCTCAAAAAAGCCCGGCAGAACATGATCATCCGAGGCAGGGCCAAACACCAACTCACCCGTCACCAGGCTGAAGAGCCGCGTAATCGTGTAGTTGACCCCCATGTTCCGGTCATTTTGATAGAAGCGGATGGACGGGTATTTGGCGGCAAAACTTTTGATGATCTCCACGCTGTTATCGGTGGAGCAATCGTCCAGCACGACGATTTCGTCTGCTGACAATGATTGCTCCACGATAGATTGCAGACATGTGGGAAGATAATGACCATGGTTATAATTCGGCAGAATGACTGAGAATTTCGGCCGATCCATACAGCGGAGTCTCGTGAGTTATCGAAGCAGGCGACGCGTGAATGCGGCTGCTGCCGCAAGGTCGGTCGGCTCTGGACTCCACGGCGCAAACTCGCTGTCAGCAGCGTTGAAGGGCCCGTTGGTGGTCTCATGAATCACGGCGGTGTCCGTGTGGAGCACGACCGAGTGCCACTGCATATTTGTCAGTCTGTAATAAAAGGCCTTTCCGGATCCGAAAGGTCCCAGCTTGATCCGGGTGGATTCGCATCCAGCATCGTCGAAGAACACCACGTCGAGTTCGCCCTCAATGACATGCATGGACTCGCATTTGTTCCGATGGCGATGCGGGCGGACGTAGGTGTCCCGGGTGAAAGCAATGATCATTTCATGCAGGGAATGGCCCGGATCCGGATGGAGGCAGAGACGTGCCCGGCGCAACGATTCCTTCGCGGCATCGGCCTTCAACTGCGCCACCATCCCCGGCGTGACCTCGATCAACGACCGGTCGCGTAAATACGTCACTGCGGGCATATGGGCAAGGAGGGGCCAAACGCCTTAACGCACTCGACGACATGCTCCAAATCAGCCTCTGTCAGCTTCTCATGCACCGGCAGGCACAGCACCTCTCCCACGAGCCGTTTGGCATTGCCCCATTGACCGCGGGCAGCTTCACGATAGGCGGGTTGCTCTGGCATGAGCAGCGAGTGCTGAATTTTCGTTTCGACGCCACGGGCTTCTAGCCAGATCTTAAGCTCGTCCCTGCGGGACGAACGAATCGTGTAGGTGTAGCGGACATCTTGCTCCCCCGGACGCTCGATGGGCATGGCCACCAAGCCGGTCAGGTTCTGGTTGTAAAACGCCGCGTTCGCGGCCCGCTTCGCGATTAACGCGCTGACCCGAGGTAAGCGCTTGAGCAGCATCGCGGCCTGCAAAGTATCCAGCCGGCCATTCACACTAGGCTCTATGCAGATCTCGCGATTGACGGTTCCGTTGTAGCGGAGTGCCACCAGCCGTTCGGCCAACCCACTATCGTCGGTCACCACGATTCCGGCTTCACCACACGCGGCAAAGACCTTCATCGGATTCAAGCTGATGCACGCAAGCGTTCCGAAGGTGCCGCTCAGGCACCCGTGGTGCCGCGCATCAAATGATTGAGAACCATCCTCCACCAACGCCAAACCGTACACCCGCGCCAACTCCATCAGCGGGCCCATCTCACAGACCTTGCCCGTGTAATGCGCAGGCAGAATCGCCTTCGTTCGCGCAGTGATGAGCCGGCTGACGCTCGAGGGATCGATGTTCAAATCATCCCGGATATCTGCGAACACCGGCGTTGCCCCATTCAACGCAATCGCGTTGGCAGTCGCAATCCACGACAGCGAGGTGGTGATTACTTCATCGCCCGGCCTCAGCGCGAGCGCCTTGAGGCCAAGATAGAGTGCGTCGGTGCCTGAGTTCACCGCGATGGCGTGTTTGCGCCCAAGCCGAGCCGCGAGCTGGGCTTCCAACTCGGCCATCTCTGGCCCCATCACGATCCGCCCGTGCCGCAAGACGGTATCAACAGCTTCCAACAGCTCTTGGCGTTCGTTATCATCCAAGACCCGCAAATCAAGAAATGGGACTCGACGCTGCATTTCTAAAAGTTATTGTACAACCAAGATTCCTATTGTTTAGCGAAGTGACAGGCTGTGCAAGCGAGACTCCAATTGCAACAAATCACGCTTCCGCTCACGCAGCCGGCGCACGGGCATGCCGGCATATATTCCCCACGGATCCAAATCCGTCTTCACGAGCGAGAGCGCCCCGACTGAGACGCCCTCGCCCAGTGTGCAGCCTGGTAAAATCACCGAACCAGCCCCCACTAACGTGTGCCGGCACAATACCACGCGGCCTTTGCGGCCCCCTGTGAATTCCGATGGAACCGTCGGACCACAGAGGTGCTCGCCGGAATAATCGTCGCTCGATGTGAAAATCTTTACCCCAGGCGCCAAGGTCACGAAATCCTCCAATTCGAGTCCGAACGTTGCGCCCAAGAAACAGAAATTCGGAATACTCACATGGTTTCCAAGTACACACTCGCCCGTTGCTATGATTATGGAAAAGTCGTCAATGCGGACATTGTCACCTAATGAAATATTCTCTATGCCGTAAACACTCGCTCGCTCATGCACCTTCACATTACGTCCTAGCCGCTTGAACCCGGCGTGGCGCAGGTCGGCTTCAGTGCGATAGCAGCCTCCGAGTGTCATACCTTTGGCGGCTCCTCCATCCACACGATGCAACGTCCGGCAGCGCGGCCTTGCTTGAGATCGGCGATGGCTTCGTTGATTTCGTCGAGACGATAGCGCTTGCTCACGAGGCCGTCGAACTTGAGCTTTCCAGCGTCGCACAGGCGGACCAGCTTCGGGATATCCACTTCGGGCCGGCAGTCGCCGCCTTCGGAGCCGGCCAACAGTTTTTTGAAATGCAGCGGTAAAGTGTAAAAACTCGGATGCCGGGCGCTCTTGGCGGGAACGCCGACCA
>VFZK01000323.1 GCA_016871215.1 Acidimicrobiia bacterium
CCCGTTATGACTGATTCCGCATCCTGCAGCTTGATGACTTTCATGCCATCAGGATACAACAGTCGGAATCTATTCGCAATTACTTATAGCCCAATGTATAGTCAAACCATTAGTCCTTCAAGGCTTGAAGCTGTTTTCCAGCGAGCGGCCGATGGACTGCCTTGCCTGAGAAGTCCCACCGGCTGCCGGTCTGCGAGTCCACCAGGCGAAAAAAATGACCGCCAGGATCGAGATAGAGATCCAGCGTTTGTCCTTCAACCACTCTCGCAAGGGCCCGTGCCGAACGTCCGTCTGAACCCGCCGCGACCAGAATCGGGTTCGATGCCAGCGTATCCACTATTGGACTCTCGCGCAACATCCGCTGCGCGGGATAAGCCTTCGCAGACTCGCCAATGCGGCCTTCCTGGGTCCACGTTCCTTCGCTTTTGGTAGCACGCTGCCACGAGAGGCTCGTTCTGTGTCGAGACCCAACAGGACTCTCTGCCCGACCGAATCTGCGATATGATCTCTGCCCAAAAGGGATCAGGAGTGCTCCTCCATGTCTCGAAGCGACCAGGTGACCCGCCACTGGCTCTTGCTCCAGAAACTGGAAAGCCCGCGAGGAGCCACACTGCACGAGCTGGCGACTTTCCTGCCTGAAGACATGGCTCGCCATGAGCGCACCATTCGTCGCGACCTCGAAGCTCTCGAAAGCCACTTCCCGCTGATCGTCGAACGATCCGGTTCCACAACGCGCTGGCGGCTGATGGACGGCTATCGGCACGTTCCGAAGCTCGCCTTCTCGACGACCGAACTCATGGCTCTAGTTTTCAGCCGTGACTTGCTCAAGCCGCTGCAAGGAACCTCGCTCAGGGCCTCACTCGATTCGGTTCTGAACAAAGCCGAGGCAACTCTGCCGAGCGACGCGTTGAACTATGTCCGTCAAATGCAAGGCTACTTCTCGGTTGGGTTGGGGCCGCATCGCGTCTACCGGCAGCATCAGCAGACCATCGATCAGATCATGCGGGCGATTGCCCAAACGCGAACGGTTCAGATGCGCTACTACTCTGCGTCGCGCGACCGCGTGACGCGCCGCGAGGTTGACCCCTATCGGCTTTGGTATAGCGTTGGCGCGCTCTACCTCATCGGCTACTGCCATCTGCGCAAAGACGTCAGGCTCTTTGCCGTTGAGCGCATCCGCTCTTTGAACATTTCCAACCGTCCGTGCCAGATGCCTTTGGGCTTTGACTTGGAAGCCTATGTCCGCGACGCTCTCGGTGTGATGCGCGGACCGCTGGTCGAAATTGAGCTGCTCTTCGACCGCGCTACGGCCGCCTGGGTGAAAGACCAGACCTGGCATTCCAGCCAGAAACTCACGATGCTCAAGGACGGCAGGTTGCGAATGATCCTCGAAGTCAGCGACACGCCCGAACTGGTCGGTTGGATCCTGCATTTCGGCTCAGGCGTGAGGGTCGTGCGGCCAGAATCGGTGCGGGAGAAAGTGAAACAAGAAGCCGGAAAAATTTTTTCGGCTGTCTGACACCGGATGTCACGCACGCGGCTCGTTGCCGCCTATCCAGGGAAGTTCGCCCCGCTCACCAAGCGGGGCGCGGATTGAAACTTGATGGGCCGCACTGCGGTGCGGCACTGCGAACGTTCGCCCCGCACACCGAGCGTTCTCTCCACCTACAGAGCGGATTGAAACGTCGTGAACATCCTTTTGCGCCAGCGTGCCGAGGTTCGTTCCGCCCTCATGGAGTGCACCGGCTGAAGCCGGGACAACGAGCGCGGTTGTGTTCCCCACGCGCGTAGATGCACCGTTGAGTGTGCCGCCTTCAGGCGGTCAGGCCCTGGTCGCGAGCCGATTTGCCGGGTTTGGAGTATGATGGCTCTGCGCAGGGCCAATCCAAACTGGAGTAGTCTCATGCGAAGCGATCGTGCTGGAAGCTGGTTGCCCGCAAGCATCTTGCTGCTGGCTGGCTTGGGCTGCCACAGCGGCGGCGAGCCGAAGGCAACAGAGACGGCGCCGGGGTCGTCGGGCAAGGCTGCGAGTCCTGGTTCTGTTGCGGTCAAAGTGAGCCGCGATAATCCTTGCTCCGTCCTACACCCAAAAGAGGTGCAGGAGATCATTGGCATGCCCGTCCCGATGCGCGAGGTCGTTGACGAGTCGACTTGCCACTTCCACTTCGAGCCGGGTGAGCCAAGCGCTTCCAGCAGTGCCGCACCCGCTGGCAAAGGCAAAGCTGTTTCTGAAGAGCAAAATGTGGAAGAGATGTCGAAGACGTTGGCGGGCGCCGCCTTCGGTGGCGGCCATCACATCATCGGAGTCACGATGCACTGGACCGACGGGCGCACAGCGATTGTCGCAACGCGCATGGCCGGGAAGATGCTCGGCGGGGAAATGAAAGACGCTTTTCGCAAGCTGGAGGGGATTGGCGACGAGGCTTGACTGGGCCCGCTGGCTTCCACGCTGGTGTTTGCCAAGGGAGAGGTTGGTGTCGAACTCGATCTGCGGATGTTGCCCGAGGGAGAAGCACGAGGCACGCGACTGGCCAAGCTGATTGCGAGCCGGCTCTGAACGGGTCCGGTGAAAGTCCGAGCCCTTGCCTGATGGCCGGGCTACCGAAGCGCTCAGATAACGACGTTCGTTCTCCGCCTGTTTTGAGTAGCATGGTTTCTGCCGCTGAGGAGCAGTTCCCGCAAACGCTACATCCAGGCTGTTTCAGTTGAACTCTGCTGGCGAGATCAGTTCCCACGTAAATAATATGGAAGAGGAGACCTAATGCGCATCGGCATCTTAACCGGGGGCGGCGACGTTCCCGGATTGAATCCTTGCATCAAGGCGGTGGTGAACCGGGCGGAGGACGAAGGCATTCAGGTGATCGGCATCCGCCGTGGCTGGTGGGGGTTGCTGCACTTGAATCTGGAAGATCCAGCGTCGGTTGCTGCCTGCACGGTCAAGCTCGATAACAACGTAGTCCGCACCATCGATCGCTCGGGAGGAACTTTCCTGCATACCTCGCGTACGCACCCGGGAAAAGTGAAATCCTCCGAAATACCCGAATTCCTTCGCGAACCAGGCTGGCAGCCTGGAACGGACGACGACACGACCAAACGCGACTTCACTCCGCATGTGCTCAAGAACCTCGAGCGCCTGGGCGTCGAGGTCCTCATTCCCATCGGCGGCGACGACACCCTGAGCTACGGCGAGCGGTTGCACCAGGAAGGGTTTCCGGTGGTAGCCATCCCCAAAACGATGGACAATGACGTATTCGGAACGGACTACTGCATCGGGTTCTCGACGGCTGTCACACGCAGCGTCAACTTTCTCCACCAGTTGCGCACCTCTGCGGGTTCCCATGAGCGCATCGCCGTAGTAGAGCTCTTCGGACGGAACAGCGGTGAGACGTCGTTGATTTCTTCGTACCTGGCTGGCGTCGACCGCGCCATCATTTCGGAGGTTCACTTCGATCCAGAGAGGCTGGCTAAGCTGGTGATAAACGACAAACGCAACAATCCCAGCAATTACGCGATGGTGACCGTTTCCGAAGGCGCGCAGATGATTGGCGGGAAGATCATCGAGTACGGCCAGGCGGATGCTTTTGGGCACAAGAAGCTGGGAGGCATCGGCTCGCTGCTGGGCGAAGCGTTAAAGGAGTTGACGGGGCAGCACATCATCTACCAGCGGCTGTCGTATCTGATGCGCAGCGGAGCGCCGGACTCGCTGGATCTGATGGTTTCGGTGAATTATGCCAACATGGCGATGTCGCTGATCCTGCGCAGCGAGTACGGACGAATGATGGCGCTGCGGAACGGCATTTACACCAACGTCCCTATGAACATCATCACCGAAGGTTTGAAGCGTGTGGACGTCGACGAGCTGTACGACCGAGATCAGTATCGTCCGAAGGTGCGAAACGTCGACGGCAAGCCGATGTTCTTGTACTGAAGCCGTGCGAACTTAGCACGAGGCGGCCAAGACCCATCAAAGCCAAAGGCTGGCAGCGGGCCACGCCCGTGGTTGCCTTGGCGTTTCTGGAACACCACCTGGAGCCGCAGAAGGGAGATTTGAGACGGGTGCGAGAACTCTTGTGGAAGCACTGGCGTGCTCCACTGCACGCGGAGAGTCTGCGCATCGACGCGGACGCCGCTGATGGGCTGGCTTACGGGCCTTGCTTCAGCAGATTCAGAAAGAGCGTAATCAGGAGGGAGTTGGCGAAGTCGATAAAGAAGGCTCCTACCATCGGTACGACCAAGAACGCCCGGGGCGCCGGACCGTACCGCTCGACCAGGGCCTCCATATTCGCCATCGCGTTGGCTGTCGTCCCCAACATGAAGCCGCAGAATCCTCCCGACATCACGGCCGCATCATAGTCCCGTCCCATCAGCCGAAACACGGGCCCGAGGCAAACCAGGGCCATCACAACCACCTGGGCAACGACGATCACCAGCAACGGCAATGCCAGTCCGGCCAGTTCCCAAAGCTTCAAAGTCATGAGCGCCATCACCAAGAATAGCGACAGAGAAACCGCGCCCAGGTCGTCGATCACTTTCTGCGAGAGTCGCAGCCATCCCGTTGCGTCGTCCAGGTTTCTCAAGCTGGCTGCAATCACCATCGCTCCGATGTAAGCCGGCAAGGTCACACCGATGGAAGCCAGCCAGCGGCTCAGCCCCGACCCAATCCACATGGCGGCCAGGATTACGACCAGGCTCTTCAGCAGCAGGTAGGATTCTTTGTCCTCACCCGAAGGAGTCTCGGCAGATTTCTCTGGCAGTTGCTCCTCCACGAGCTGTGTGGCTACCGGCGGGTCGAGGTGCAATGCTTTCCCGGTGGGCGCTCTCAGCCGGTGTCGTTCGATCAGGGTAGTGCCGATCGGCCCGCCGATCAGACCGCCAGAGATGATGCCAGCCATGGCAGACGCTACCGCCAGCGTGGCGGCGCCGGCGACTCCGGCCTGCTCGAACAGAGGCGCGAAAGCCAGTCCAGTCGCAGGCCCTCCGGTAAGAGTGACGGCCCCGCACAAAACGCCGAACAGAGGGTGCAGTCCAAATGGGATGGCAACCAGGATGCCCACCAGGTTCTGTGCCAACGCCATGAGGATCGAGAGGACGGAGAACAGCAACACCTGCGGGCCACCCACTCGCAAGAGAGAGAGACTCGCGCCAAAGCCTATCGTGGTGAAGAAGGCAATCATCATTGGCGTTTGCAAGGTCGTATCGAAAGTCACTAGCGCGAGCCCGCGCTGCTTGCACAGGAAGAGAGCCGTTGAACACAGCAGGCCTCCAATCACCGCGGCGGGAAGGTTGTAGCGGCCGAGCAGTGGAACCAGCCGGCGTATCTGGTAGCCAACGAACAACACCAGGCCTGCAAAGGTGACCGTCTGCACTAGGTCGAGTTGGAACACGGGTAACGCCTCCTCAACTTTGACTTTGGACGAAGCAGTTCACTTCGCTCAGCATTGCGTCCGCTCACTTGGGTGGCCCATCGGAGGCAGACTGCCACATGTCCGTTTTGCTCGCAACCACCGTTAAGGGCTCGATGGGGAAACGCCGGAGCATGCCAAAGCCATGCGCAGAAAATCGTCGTCGCTTGGTGGCACCGACTTCTGCAGGCTGGCATGCAGTAGCCAACTCGCGAGCAGCGAACTTCTGCGTGAGAACAGACCCCAGCCAATACCAGGGCCCCGTCAAAGTCTCGTAAGTCCCAGATTATGCGCCGAGCGGGCTTATAGCGACTGAACCGGAACGGAGGGATTGAAAGGAAAGCGGGAGTGCCCTAGGATAGGCGGTTTGCAAAGACGACCTATCCAGACTTGATAGAGCGATCAAGGAAAGGAGCACTCCCGAATGGAGAAGATAGCAAAAGCGCCGAGGTCTGAAAAGGCCGTTGCGAGCGGAAAAGAAAGAACGCGGGGGAAAGCCAATAAAATCGGGGCGGCCACCCGGTACGACTTTGGAGGCGGGGTGCTGACCCCGTACGGCGGCCTGTTACCGCTGGCGGCGTTGTTGGAGAAGCTGGAGTTTGTGCAGCTGCTGTACGAGAAGCTAACGGTCAAGCGGCAGCCGGCGAGTCTGAGTAATGCCCAATTCGTGATGGGGACCGTGTTGATGTTTTACTTAGGTTTTGCGCGAATGCACCATGTGAGATACGTGCGGGACGATGAGATGGTGCAAGAGGTGTTGGGCAGCGCGG
>VFZK01000324.1 GCA_016871215.1 Acidimicrobiia bacterium
TGGGGGCCTAAAACCCAGACAGGTCTCTCCGACCCACCAACTCCCAGATCGCCCGCACCGCGTGATCGGGCTCCACCAGCCGCTCCACTTCGACCGGATGCAAACGCATCTGCCGACGGTCAATCGCTTTCAAGCGCGGCTTTGCCGGCTCGACGACTCCACTCGCTGGGGCGCCCGGCGCCGAGGGGCTAGCGTTGTCCATGCGCCCCTCCCGGTTTCGACTTCGCCGCGCGGGCCGTCAGCCGTTTCACCGTCAGGGTCCACTTATCTTCGACGATCCACTCGATGGTCTCGCCCTTTTCCATCTCCAAGGCTTGAGCCAACGGGGCCGGACAAATCAAGTAGAACTGGCGCTGGATGCCTCCGCGTTCGATCACCTGCACTTTGGACTGGTGGCCCATGACGGTCTCCTCCGGTAGGAATTCCAGGAGGGAGACAGTATATCATAGCGATATCGCTAGTCAAGACTTTTTTCAATAATTTTTTCACAGCTTCCGGGGGAAGACTGGACGATGAAGAGCTCGCACCAAAGTTTCGAAAGGTCAATCACCGTTCGGAAAAGGCGGCGAAACGTAAAGTACTGGGACCGTCCATAAGAGCGGTAGAAGTGATGGACTGGCACTTCGAGAATTATGAAGCCGCAGGCCTCGATCTTCTTCACCATCTCGACGCAAATGGTTCCACTGTTGGATTTGAGGGAAACTTTGTCGAAGATGCTGCGGCGCATGAGGCGAAAGTCGCAGTCGATATCTCTCAGCCGAATGCCAAAGAAAAACCGGGCCAGCAACCGGTAGGTTGTTCCCAGTATCGACCGGTAGATCGGATCCGAGCGCGAGATCTTATAGCCGTTCACCATGTCTACGCCGTCAGTCATCAGCGGCAGCAATTTCTCGAGCTCGCGTACGTCGTACTGAGCGTCACCATCCGTGTAGAAGATGAGCTCCTTGCGGCTTTGCGCGATACCAGTGCGAAGGGCGCCGCCGTAGCCGGCGTTCTTCAGGTGATGGACGACGCGCACCTCGGGATAGCAGCTCGCCAGCTCTTCCAGAAGCTGGGACGTGTGGTCCTGGCTTCCGTCGTTGACGACGATGACTTCAAAATCGTCGGTGATTCGTCGCAAAGTCAGAAGCGCCGTCAGAACCATGCTGGGGATCGTGCCTGCATCGTTGTAAGCCGGAAAGAACACCGAGATGCTGGCACGGGATGGCATAGCGATTGTCAACGGCTTCTGCGATCGTGGGATCGCGGCCTCTCCTTTGCATCAGAAGTAACGTCGGAAGGGCGGAGCATGTCAAGATTCTTCAATTTCCCTTGTGCTGTCAGGGAAGTGAGGTGCGAGCCCTGCTAGTCATCGGCTTCTTCGAGACGCAGCTGGCTGAAAACCACCCGTTGCACTTCGGGGCTCTCTGCAGAGAGCACTCGAAACACTATCATACCTGAAATTCCAGCGAACTCTTTCTCTTTTAGGCGCACAGCCTCGTTGGCAAAACGTTGACCCGACCGTTCCTCGCACGATGGCAACAATCTTCGAAAGACCTGTCTTGGCCCTGCCAGAGTTTCCAGCAGGATCTCGACAACGGACTCGGACCCCGAGCACTGCTGCCAATCCAGCCGGAACGCCAATCGCCGTTTCTCGGGCACCAGAAGATCGTAACGAGCTTCACCGCCGGGAAGCACCACCAGCCGCCTGGCGTCTCCACCGGCGTCTACGAACGCGTAGGCCTTGTTAGGCGTACTCATCAGGCTCTTGGCGACGGGGAGCATTGTGAAGGACTCGGGATGTTCGAGCAAGTCCAGGTTTCCGGGGGCGCGGGCCAGGATTTGCGGTTCAGACCACAGGACGATCCCATCGGGTACGCCGATCGGATACGGCTGATGTTCGACCGCACCGGTTGCCCGGCAGGTAAAGACAATTCCCACCGATTGCCCGGCAAACGAGCTTAGATCGACACGTTCTTCAGACCAATGTTGGTCTTCAAAGCGTTCCGTCAACTTCAGCCATCGTGAAAACAGCGCATGTTTCCTGCCGTTGCCGTCGAGTGCGAAGACCTGCGCGACATAGGGAAAGCGCGTTGTGTTCTGCTTGAATCCCAGGCCGAATCGCAAATGGGCATTCTCCGGAACCTGCACCGTGATTCGCACTTCGAACTGGTCGAAGGTCAGAATGCAAAAGCGGGGTTCGGGGAACAGCCGGTGAATGTCCCTGTAGTTGTTGGGATGATAAACCGCCTGCCCGGCCGACGATTCGATCTTGCTGCCCACCATCCGGTCGATCAGGTAGTTCACGACTTCGAACTCCTGGCGCGGCCTGGGATTCTGATGGAGTTCGAAAACCGAAACGGCATTCTTATTCCAGATCTGCCGAAGGTGCCGCCGGGCAAATTCGGAATCGGGGGAAGACACAAGCCGGTCGACTCCGAATTTCTGCTCCACAATCAGATGTGAAATGTTATGGCGCCGGGTTAACTCGAGCAGCCGGCTCAGATCCCTTGCCTCCAGGAACTGATTGTAAAGAGCCAGCTCGTTATAGACCATCGGGAAGTTTGCATAGAACAGCGGCGGCCCATCCCGATACCCAACGTACAGGACGGTCTTGACGTTGCCTAGTGAGTTGACGAAGTTGATGGCCGGCAGACTTCCCAAATAGTTTGCAAGATAGCGCTCCGGTTTGTAGTTGTCCGAGAAGACCGATTCTGGAAACGCTCCCAAGACGGGTGTGAAGTACCTTTTGCCCGGCGTCCACCAGAGGTAAAAGAGGAATGGAAGGTTGTAGAAGGCTGCCACCAGCAGCGCCACCGTCACAAGGCTGCGAAAGCCGGTCTGTACCAAGCTCTTCGCCTCCAGAAACCCCAGCAACAGACCGGCGCACAAGAGACTCATGATGGGCAGAACCGGAATCAGGTAACGATTCGCTTGGGTCGTGACCAGCCATAGAACGATGTAAATCGAGCTGTAAGCCAGCATGCGTTTCATCGCAGGATGAAGCCTGAACACAACCAGAAGCAACGGGAAAAGCAAGACAAAGAACGGTCCCAGACTGCCGCAAAACACTTTCTCGTCGAAGTGCATCTGCCAAAGCGTCTTGAGCGCATTGCCGAAACCGAGCGGCAAACCCCAGCGGTGCCCTCCTGAACGGACTACGGGCAGGTTGTAGGATTCCCAACGGCTCGAGTGAAACAGCCCTTTGAGGAATGGAAACAGCGGATCGCCGGACAAGTAAGGAAAGAGCGGATCGCCCGTGAACCGATAGGTCAGAATGAGCCAGGCCAGCAGGCTCGAGACGCTGAGAAGTCCGTAGATCGCTACTTTTGCCGCTGTTTTCGTCCACGGAACCTTGCGCACGCGCAGGAAGTGATAAGCCACCAGGAGGGAGGCTGCTACGACGTTAAAGAGCGCGTTGTACTTGGAACCGGCCGCCATGCCGAGAAAAACAGCTGACACCACCAGCCACTTCCGCCCGCCATCTTCCATCCAGCGCTGGAGTGAGAAGAAGTTGAGAAAGCAGAAGAAAGCGATGGGAAGATCGATGTAGACGGAGCGCAGTTGGAAAAACACAAGCGGCGTCGACACAAACAGCGCGGCAGCCATCACCCCTGCCGGCCTTCCCCAGAACCTTTTGGCGAAGCAGTGAATCCCCAGCAGAAGCAGCAGGCCCATCCAGAAGTTCAGAAACTTCACGGTGATTTGCGAATGAAGCACCAGCCCGTAGACGTACAGCATCCCGATGTTCTTTGGGAAGACCGCTTCGAGAATCTCCGGAATGTCCACGATCCCATGGTGCTGCAGATAGAGTTTCGGAACGGTGAGGTGATAGACCAGAGGGTCGAATTCTGTCTCGGGCAGATGGCAAGCCACAAATGCCACGGCCAAGAACACCACGATGTATGCCATCAGCAAAAGCTGCAGCAGGTGGGTTACCCACGAAGAATCCCTTTTCAGGAACGGTGCCAGCCAAGCAGCCTGCCATAGCTTTCGGGCCGCTGTCACGATCTCGCCGCTTCCCAGGAGCAGCACGCTTCCCAGTGTCCAGTAGATCGCGCTGACATGGAGTTGTCCGAGGATGCCAAGTGCGAACGCGACCACCGCTAGAACAACAAGACCAAGCCCTGCGCCGAATACCAGCTCTTCGCCCAAAGACTCGAAGCCACCGTGGCACCACCGCAAGATCTTTCGGCCAATGCCGTAGGCTGCCACGATGAGCGCGAGCGCAATGAAGGCATCGGCCACTTCTGAATTCGTGGTCACCAGCGTGCCCGTGACCAGAAAGACTCGCAGATAGCGCAGCAGGTAGTACTTGGACTGATCGAGAGTTGCCAGGAAGTCTGAGGGCAGAAAAGAAACCAAAGAAAAGTAGTTTTTGAAGACTAAGACGAAATACAGGAGGAAGAGCAGATACTGCAGACTCCTGAGCCGCCCGACGGCGGTGCCCGGAAAGGACATGTTGACTTGAAAACCTTGGGGAACGCGGGGGCTAGGATTGGCCGCGCCGCCTTGACGGTACCCACAGACAGTAGCACACCACGCTGCGCATAGCAACAATGGGCCACAGCCGACCAGGGCCCCGTCAGAGTCTCGTAAGTCCTTGAGTCGAGGTCAAGCCCTTGCTAACGCGCGGGCTACTGATTTGGTCCACGCGGCTATTCAGTAGCCCGACCGTAAGGGAGGGCTCACGACTTTGACGGGACCCTGCAGTGGCGATTTACTGCCCCCTTATTTCTTACACTTGGGAGACTTTGACGGAGCCCTGCACAGCCGACCTGTGATTAGCGACTGAAATGTCCGGCTTTCACAACAAATGAACCGTTGGGTTTCGAAGAAACAGAAACAGCCCCGGCCCTGTCCCTAGCAGGATGCTGAAAAACCCGTCACAAATTGGTCGCGCAGTGGAAACCGGTCGTCTCGCAAAAGCGTCTTAATGGCATCAGCAAATATTGTGTGAGGAGCCAGCGAATGCGCGGAGACGACCTTCAACAGGATGCCATGTTCAGTTACGTATCGCCCGAACGACGAGTCCCGGCCGATCACCCGCTGCGGCCGATTCGCCGGGTATAAAAAGAACTGTGTAAACGGCCATCGAGTGAAAGACAATCTCAACAAAGGAGAAACGATGGCAATTGACTCAGAACTGGTGGACAGATTATTGGCCGAATACAAGAAGCCGGAAGGCATTATTGGCGAAAACGGACTATTGAAGCAATTAACCAAGGCGGTGCTGGAACGAGCGCTGCAGGCTGAGATGACCGATCACCTGGGTTATGAGAAACATGATCCGCTGGGGCAGAATACTGGCAACTCGCGCAACGGCAAGACCACCAAGACCTTGAAGGGCGAATTTGGAGAGCTGCCGCTGGAGACGCCGCGTGATCGCAACGGCAGCTTTGAGCCAAAGATCGTGGCCAAGGGGCAAACGCGCTTTGCTGGATTTGACAGCAAGATTCTATCTCTCTACGCACGGGGGATGAGCACTCGGGAAATCCAGGGGCACCTGGAAGAGATCTACGGCGTGGAGGTGAGCCCAACGCTGATCTCCGATGTCACCGAAGCCGTGATGGAGGACGTCCGGGCCTGGCAGAACCGGCCGCTGGATGCGATCTACCCGATTGTCTATCTCGACGCGCTCTACTTGAAGATTCGCGACAGCGGCCACATTCAAAACAAGGCCATCTATGTCGTGATCGGCGTCAACCTGGAGGGAAGCAAGGAAGTGCTGGGGTTGTGGGCTGGCCAGAGCGAAGGGGCCAAGTTCTGGTTGCAAGTACTGACCGAACTCAAGAACCGGGGCGTGGCCGATATCTTCATTGCCTGCGTCGATGGGCTGAAGGGGTTTCCCCAGGCCATTGAGACCGTGTTCCCCAAAACCCAAGTGCAATTGTGCATCGTGCATCTGTTGCGGAGCTGTCTGAACTATGTGTCCTGGAAGCAGCGCAAGCAAGTGGCGGCCGATCTCAAGCCCATCTATCGGGCCACGCCAGGGAGAAATTGGAGGCCTTCGCGGCTAAATGGGATGGCGTGTATCCGATGCTGAGTCAGATCTGGCGGCGGAACTGGGAGCAGGTGATTCCCTTCTTTGCTTACCCAGCCGAAATCCGCAAGGTGATCTACACGACCAATGCGATCGAGTC
>VFZK01000325.1 GCA_016871215.1 Acidimicrobiia bacterium
GACTACGAGTATTTGCCCGAAACCAGTGAGGCTTTCATCAAGATCGCCATGATTCACCTGATGCTCCGCCGTCTGGCGCAGCATTCAGAGGGTTTTTAAACACCCTCTTAGGAATTGAACAACCACCGGCCGCCGCCGCGCTGACCCGGCCGGCTTGACGGCAAGCGACCCGCTCCTCGCAGGGTCAGAGAACCTCAAGGTCTCTCCGGGTGCAGCTTTCGCCTGAAGGTTCTTCGTCAAACACGATTCGATTTCGTGAAGGCAGTGTAACCTGCGAGGGGCCTTCTGTGCATGATTCGTATCGAAGGTTGGGTCAATTTTCTTTACGAGAATGTCTGTCGAGGGGTGACGCGCCTTGGGGTTTATTCGGAGTGGAGAGCCTCCAGTAGCGGACTTCGCAAAGCGGCACGGGTCGCTAACAAGGACGAAGCCAACCCGGAAAGCACAACGGCAACTAACAGCCAGCCCAGAGACCCCGAGGAGAATCGCCAACCCCGCGATGCAACCGCAGGCAGAACGGCCAACAGGGCACACACGATGCCGCTGGCGGCGCCTCGGAACAAGAGAAACACATTCTCGGCCAGAATGATCGCCGCCAGTTGTCGTGTGGAGTATCCGACGGCCCGCAGCAGGGCAAGCTCCCGGCGGCGCTCCAGCACGTTGCGCAAAAGGACCACAGCCAGCCCTAGTGTGCCCAACAGCAACCCTAAGCCCCCTAAGAATTGAAAGGTGGAAAGATAGGTGTTCTCGACGCGATGGAAGCTGGCCAGGCGTTCTTCGGCGAACGAAAGGTCCAACCCTTCGTCCGCGAAACGATCTTCCAGCAGCTGCGTCAATTCCGGTGCTCCGTCTCGGGAGGTATCGAAGAGGAAGAAACGATATCCTTGTTCTTCAGGAAAAAGACGTTTGAAATTCTCTTCGCCCATAAGGAGCTCGCGCTGAAAGACGCTGTCGTCCAACGCGGCTACGACTCGTAGTTTGACCGGATCGCCTCCGCTGCGTTGCAACAGCCAATCGTCACCGACCCTCAGGTGAAGCACATAAGCCAGCGAGTTTGCATCTCCGATTACCGGCACTGCACCATCGGGGAAAGATCTCTCCAGCAGACGCCAGGGATTTCGTTTGTCTGCTGATTCGGCGGCCAGGGTTTGCTTGAAAGCAAACCGTCCTTCCGCCGGCTGGCCGCGTTCGGGCGCCAGAATTCGCGGCTTCTTGGGCTGAAACAGATTAAGGCAACTGGAGTCTTCACCGGCACGGACGCGAAACCGGACTACCTTCGAGTCGTTCCACGCCCGCGAATCTTGCTCCGAAAGGCCCAAGGTCTCGCGGCCCTGCGGCGTGTTCCAGTCTGGGAAAATCGGCAACAATGACTGCCCCAAGAGAGGGTAGCCGCCGGTTCCTGAAGCCAAGACTGGCCGTTGCGGCTCTGCTCCGTCGCGTGCCTGTGCAAGAACGGTTCCTTCGCGACGGAATGCGTCCACGGCCACGATGATGAACGTGGCGGCCGCAATGAGCGCAATGCATAGGACGCTGCGGCCTGCCCGGTGAGACGCTTGACGAAACCCTAGCCGCCACAACGTTGCCGTGTTGGCGCTTTTTAGCAAGCTCGGGAGCGCACGGTGCAATAGAACCGATTGAAGACAGAGCAACGATGCCAGAAAGGAGACACCAGCTCCGAAAAACCCGGCAGCCTCGTCGAGCCGTGCAGCCGCAGCTGCCGCGAGGAGCGCGCCGCCCAGAATGGAGAAAACGATCGCGCCAATAAGGACACGGCGCGACCCTTGCCTTGGTGGACGATTCGGCCGCTGCTCGCGGTCAGCTTCAAGAGAAAGCACGGCTGCTGCCAGCGCGTTGCCTGCAAAAGATCCCGATAGCAGTGAGCGCGGCGAAGCCGGCACCATTCGCCAAAGGGTCCAAACTACACATCCGGCCGCACTGAGGAGTCCCCCGGCCGCCCCTGCCAACAGCGAGCTGGCCGAAACGTGAAGCGCCAGCTCAGTTGTACCTACGGCTCCCACCCACCAGGTGCGCAGCAAGAACACCATGACGTAGGCGTAGGCCATGGCACCGCCCAGCCCCAGCACGCTTCCCACCGAAGCCAGTGATAATCCTTCCACAAGAAACAGCCCCAGGAGTCGGCGGGGAGCGAATCCCAGAGCTTTCAAAAGCCCTACTTCCCGCAGGCGTTGCTCCACGCCAAGCCTGAAAAACAGGGTGGCCAGCAGCAGGGCCGACGCCACAAGGAAAATGCTGAAGTAAGTGAAGTACTGGCCGAAGTCGGTGGCGCCACGTGATGCAACCAGCCCCTGATCTCGGGCCGGAAGCACGGCGAACCCCATATCGAACGGCGATAGCTTGGCCTGGATCTCCTGTCGAAATCTGGCTGCGGCTGCCTTCGCTTCATCCGGCGGACCTGCGTTTGACGGCGGAAAGAAACGCATTGAAGTCAGGACACCAAAGCGCGACCGCCACAGTCTCTGCCCGTCAGCCAGTGCAACAAAGGCTTTGGGCGTCGCGCGATAATCTCTCCAATACGCCTCATCCTTCGGTCTGATGGTACCAAGGTCCATTGGGAAGGGAGGATCCCAGTCAGACAAGGTGTCGGAATCAGAGATGCCTGGATAGTCTGGAGCCAGGTTTCGATCTGCGGCGATGCCACTGAACGGAAGAATGCCCGCTAACGAGAACTCAGCTGTCTCCGTCGCTAGCTGTCCTTCTTCCCGCCAGAGGTAATACTCCAATGTGATGCGGTCGCCGACGCTGGCGCCCAGATCATCGGCAGCCCACCGATTGAGCCAGATCGGAGCACCTCCCTCGCCACTGCGACTTCGGGGCAACAAGGCCTGCATCACGTGAGGATCGAGAGCCGTCACCAAAGAATAGGGAATCTCGCGGCTGCCACGGCGAATCCGGTTGGCCAAGTAAGTCAGCACCGGCATCGGCTCCAGCCCGGCATCCGCCGCTGCTGCCCTGGCCCTGGCGATCAGAGGCTCGTCAAGTAGCGTGCTCGCCTTCTCGAGGGACAAACAGTCCTTATTCGGCTCTGGACCAGCGCCCGGCCTCCGGAGGTGGCGCAGCAGAACCGCCATGTCCTCGAGCGTTGCCACTTCTCGGACAACGCGTTCGAGTTCAGCCGAAACCTCAGCCCGCTCCCCCGGCGTCTGCTGGGGGCTGCTTGAATCTTCGGAAACGAGCACGCCGTTGACGCGGTCCTCTTGCCCAAGTTCCTTTTGCAGCCGTCCCAGCGGAATGAAGATTGCTTTGACACTTTGTTGTTCCGCGTAAAGCGAAAACTCGCCGAGCCCTCCAGGCGGCAGCACTTGCCGCACGGTCAAGCGGACGGTGCGCCCACGATTCTCTCTTCGGCCATGTAGAGACTCCGCCGGAATGTCCGAGGCCGCTTCCAGACGCACCAACACCGAATCGCCGGCGCGAATTCCAGTTTCGGCAGCCAGAGGCTGGCTGACCAACGCCTCACGCTGAGAGAGCTCAACTGCACCGGCTCCTGCTCGCTGGTGAAATTCCCAGAACCGAGAATCGACGCCGTAAACCCGAACCTCGGCCGCACGCCGCCGGCTCTCCTGGTGAGTGACGACTCCCTGAGTGGCGATGATTGGGCAGCTCCGCTTGAATCGCTTCCGGAACTCAGACAGGAGTTCCATTCGGCTGGCAAGGGTCTCGGGGAAGAAGTGTGAAGCCGAAAGAACAAAGCTGGCCTTTCCGAGCCGCCCCAGAAACAGCTCCCTAAGGCTGCCGCGAACCGAATCACCTACCAACAACGCTCCAGACAGCACCGACACCGCAATAGCGACCCCCGCCACAACGGCCAGGTTTGTTCGCCAGTAGTAACGGAGGCTGCTCCAGATCAATCGGGAGGGAGTCATTGTCTTGTGGAGAATGAATTTGTTGGAGGTGTGTTGCTCCCGGAAATCCGAATCAATATCGTGGGCACGGTGCGAAAACGCAAGGTAGCTTCCAACGTCACGGGCAGCCGGAAACCGCAGACGATTTGGCCGGTCACCGGTGCGCCACCGTCGCCAGAATGGGAGATCTCAGATAAGCTGGGAAGACCTCGCTCAGACTGACGCTGCTGTTTCTGCGCACACGCCGCTCAGCCTATTCCACGGGCCACGGACAGCTTTGCAAAAAGAATCGCGGTGAATACACCCGGCGGAACATGACGGGTCGTGGAATCCTAGTATTACTTTGTTAAGTTTCTTCGGGTGGCGCATACATCGTGCTTTTTGCAATGTATGCGTACCGTACGCACACATGACAAACTACGCCATGTGTGCGCCACCCAAAGTATCGGGACCAGGCTTAACACATAGTAATACTAGTAGCGGACTCGCACCCGATATGCCAGCTTGGCCTCTGCGTTCTTGTCAACCGGCACCTTAAAACGCGCCGCGAACGCCGCTGTCTTTTCGTGCTCGAAGGCAGACTGCAGCATCCGCCAATCGCCCCCAATCGGTTCGTTGACCACCACCGTGATGGGCTGGTCCTTGCGATTCCTGAGCGTGACGACGAAGCCCAGTTCGAAGACGCGATCAGAAATCACCTGAAAATCGGTCTGATTCCTCTCGGCCACGATGTCGAAGGCATTGCCCAGTTTCAACCGAACCGTCTCGTCTTTGGGAGTGTGGTCGATTTGGTCTTCTCCAATCAGCTGCTGGCCACCCCGAGTGTCAGCCTTGTAAACCCGCAACACGCCCTCGGGCAACGGCAAACCAAGATTGTTCTCTTTCGAATTCTTCAGTTCGATGAAGGTCTCCACCTGGTCTTTCAATGGCGTCCCCGGGCTCTGGCGATTGTGGTAGTAGAAGTCCTGGCCGTTGACAACATACTCCTTGCGAACTGTGATACCGCTGCCGGAGAGCAGGCTGATCTGCTTGGTCTGATTCTCTTTCAACGTCGTCTTCCGATCGAGCGAATACAGATGATACTCGAATAGGCTTTCTTCGCCGAACTGCGGTGCGGCTGCTTCCTTCCGCACCGACTTGGCCCTCATCTCCATCACCGCAGTTTCCATTTCCTGCACCCGGTTCAGCTCTCCGGCAACCAATTGCAGGCCTGCATTCTTATACGAAGCACCGCTGCGGTTGTCGATGGTGACCCAGCCATTGAGGTCAGCACTCTTTTCGTCCGCGCTGAGGTTGAGCACATAGTCCGCTTTCCAAGTGATCCCTCCGGTGAGGTACGATGCCTCGAGGGTTTGGCTTCGACTTCCGGCATTCTCAAGCCTCCAGACCAGGGTCGGTTGTGCAATCAGGTTCTCCGGCAGTTGGGGAAAAATGTATCGGTCTGCGTGCATGCCCGTGACCACTTCATTGTTGACCTGCCACACGGGCTGGCCGTTGTTGTTGCTCAGCAGCCGTGCCTTCACAGTCCGTTCGACGGTTGTATTGTTTTCGCTAAACAATCGGACCAGCGTCACCTCCAGGCCGACGTATTTGTCGAGCAGCTTTTGCGGATTGAGGAGGTCGTACTCGTAGTTCTGTTCCTGAACAGAAAACTGGTTCGGACTCGTCAGCGATTTGATGTGGACCGTCGCTGGATTGATCTGTGCCGCGACGTCCATGAACTTGAGCTCGCTGAGCCCGCTCTGAAGATTGATTCGTCGGACATCCCGGACCAAACCGATATTCGAGTTGTAGATCGTCACAGACAGGTCCTGCTGATCCTGGCTGGTGGTGACGGCGGCAGCACTAGGAGTGGCTCGTTGGGTTGCTTGCGAGGCCAGCCGCTGCTGGTTCGCTAACAACGCCGCCAGTCCCAATGCCACCACCGCGAACTTGAGTCTCATGCGATACCTCCATGGAGAATTCCGCGTTCTGCATGCTACTAGATAGACGCTGCTGGTGAATCTCCTTGCAGAGGAAATTATTATCGCCTCAAAACGGAAAAGATTTTCTATAATTGGGCAGTGTAACTCCTCGAAAGAGATTTGTGGCTGGCTTGCTCGACCGCAACCCACTCGACTTCATAGTGCCAGTCCGTTGAGAATCACTAGCCTGGATTTCCACGGGAAACGATTCAGCTAAGCTCTGGGCAGATTAGTCGGACCATTGTAGGTGGTCAGACGTAATGATAAACCGTTCCACCAGGGAATGGATAGT
>VFZK01000326.1 GCA_016871215.1 Acidimicrobiia bacterium
GTCAAAGTCTCGTAAGTCCTTGAGTCGAGGTCGAGCCCTTGCTAACGCGCGGGCTACTGATTTTGTCGATGCGGCTATTCAGTAAGCCCGACCGTCAGGGAAGGCTCACGACTTTGACGGGACCCTGTGAAGCCAAGCTGGGCACCTAGCGGTCGTTGTGTTAAACTGGCGCCCTGGCTGCATCCCGATTATCGGAATCCCGTCGCCTGCACTTTAACTTTACTCCTTGAAATTCAACCGCATAAGTGGATTCGATGGCGCAGTTAGCTCCCCTGCTAAGATTTGCGTTGTGGTTCGTGAGACAGACCCGGCGGCAATGGAGGATTCGATTGCCCGCGCACGCGAGGTGGGAGGGGTCATCGAGTTTCGACTCGACTATCTCAAGCCGGAGCATCTGACCCCTGGGATCGTTGCCAGGTGGGCTGAACTGGCACAACGGCCCGTCGTGTTGACGCTAAGGCGAAGGGCGAACGGAGGAGAGTTTGAGGGTAGCGAAGAGGTCCAAATTCAGATTCTCAAGTCGCTTTGTGCAGACTTCATCGACATCGAAATCGAAACCATCGAAAGCTTTCTGGGTGGAAGCCTGTCAGCATTGAAAGGAGTGCCGTGCAGGTGGATCACTTCCTATCACAACTTCTTGGAGACGCCTGAGGATTTGGCTTCGGTTTATCGTCGCCTTCGGAAGTCCGGGGCTGATGTTGTGAAGATAGCGACCCAAGCGCTGCGCTTCGACGACAATTTCCGGCTCCTTGCGCAGGCTGAGGTTGCCCGGCAGGAAGGAGTTCCCATCGTTGTGGCTGCCATGGGCGAGCTGGGTTCTTTTCTGCGGATCATGGGCACTGGAAGAGGTTCTTTGTGGACCTATGGCTCCCTGCAGAAAGGGTTGGAGAGCGCTCCCGGCCAGTTCACGGCTACTGAGCTGGCCACCCTCTACTCGGCAGACCGGATCGACGAGTCAACCCAAGTTTATGGCGTTATCGGCTGGCCGGTCGGCCACTCACTCTCTCCTCAGGTCCACAACCCGGCGCTCCAGCAACTCGGGCTGAACGCTCGTTATCTGCCATTTCCGATCAAAGACCTCGGCGGCTTCGCATCTGACCTCAGACGATTCGCTGGCTTCAGCGTGACTATTCCGCACAAAGTTCAGATTTTGGATTTTGTCGATGTAGTTGACGAAACGGTGCGGCAAACTGGCGCCGCCAACACGCTGGTGAATCGAAGCGGGAAGCTTTTCGCGTATAACACCGACGTCTATGGTACTGAACAAGCTCTGCTGAAAGCGTTCAAAGACGGTGTGTCCAAAGCGACTTTGCTGGGAAGCGGTGGAGCCGCCCGGGCCGCAGCTGTGGTCTTGAGGGCCCGGGAATGTGCTGTCACAGTGCTCGCCCGGGACGCGGCAAAGGCGGAACGATTTGCGGCAGAGTTCGGGTTTGCCAGCGACGTTCTTAGTCGCGCTGCGGATTACAGTGGCGATCTCCTCGTCAACGCCACGTCGGTCGGCATGTTTCCAAGCGTCGACGAATCTCCGGTGCCGGCCGATGCGCTCGATTATCGCCATGTGTTCGATATGGTCTACAATCCCTTGGAAACCAGGCTGCTACGGGAAGCTCGGCACAGAAGCAGCGTCATTGGCGGCATCGAGATGTTTGTCGCCCAAGCTGCACGGCAGTTTGAGTTGTGGACTGGGCAGCGGGCGCCAGTCGAATCGATGCGAGAGATCGTGCTGCGGCAGCTTGGGAAGTAGCTTCGGGCTGCTTCGCGGTGGGCTATCACTGGCTACGGACGAGCCATGAGAAGGATTCGAGTACCCGCAAGCACTACCAACCTCGGCGCCGGATTCGACGTCCTCGGCCTAGCGCTCCAGCTCTATCTGCAGGTCGACCTTGAGGAAACGCCATTCGCTAGCCCAGAGCTTCAGCTGCACGGAGAAGGCGCCCGCGATCTACCGGCTGGCGGAGAGAACCTTCTTTGGAGAGTCGCGCGCAGGGTTTTCGAGGGTGAGAATCGGCCTGTGCCAGGAGTCCGGTTGAGAATTGAAAACCAGATCCCGCTGGCTCGAGGTCTCGGGAGCAGTGCAGCCGCCATTGTGGCTGGCATTGGCTGCTTCGAAGCGATCACGGGGTGCGAGCTTTCCTCGGACAGGTTTTTCCAATACGCTTTCGAGTTCGAAAACCATCCCGACAACATCACTGCGGCTCGGTTTGGCGGCTTCACCGTCAGCGCGGTGGCCGAGAGCGGCAAGGTGTCTTTTTTTCGCGCCTCCATTGCACCGAAACTCAAAATTCTGCTCACGGTGCCGGAGTTCCAGCTCGAAACACAGAAAGCTCGCGCTGCGATCCCTCGGACGCTCAATCTGAGCGATGCAGTGTTCAATCTCCAGCGCAGCTCGCTGACCGTGGCGGCGTTGCTCAACGGCGACTTTCATTTTCTTCGCGAAACGCTTCGCGACAGAATCCATCAGCCATTCCGCGCGCCTTTGATTCCTGGCTTCGAGGAAATCCTGCGCTTGAATCAGGAAGACCTTCCAGGCTTGGCGGGCATTTGCCTGAGCGGAGCTGGTCCTAGCGTGTTGGCTTTCGCGGAGGCAAACCTGGACGGCATTTACCTTCGGGTTGCTGGGATCTTCGAGCGGCACGGTCTCCGCTCGAGGCGCTTCGAGTTGGAAGTGGACAACCAGGGGCGCGTGATTTCCTGAGGCACTGTCCCTGAAGCGGCTCGAAGTGGCCGGAACAGCACGCTTGGCTTTTTCGCCGTTTTCTGGTTAGGCTGTCCATCGCGATGAAGACTCTCACCCAAATTCCCCTAGGCGCGCAGCTGTTGTTTGGCAAAGCGGCCAAACGGCGCCGCCAGATTGAGCGTTCGATCTTTTCGGTTTTCGACCGCTGGGACTACGACGAAATCATTCCGCCGATATTCGACTACTACGACGTTTTCGCGAAAGGAATGGGGGCGGCATTCGAAGATACGCTGTACCGGTTCATCGATCGTGAAGGCAACATTCTTGCCCTCCGACCGGAGTTCACTTCACTGGTTGCCAAGTCCGTCGCCACACGGCTGGCCGATCACACCAAGCCCCTGCGTTTGTGCTATTGCGGCGAGGTTCTTCGCTACGAAGCTCCACGAGGTGGCCGGCAGCGCGAGTTCTTTCAAATTGGCCTCGAACACATCGGTGGCGAACACATCCGCTCCGATGCCGAAGTCATTCGGATCGCGATCGAGTGCCTCAGGAAACTGGGCATCCGGAAGTTTCAGATCAACCTCGGCGAGATGGGCTACTTTGCCGGCATCGTCGAGCGGATGAACGTGCCACACGACGACTTGGCTCGGATCAAGACGAGGGTCGATTTGAAAGACACCGTCGGGCTGCGCCTTGAGCTCGATCGCCTGGATCTGTCTGAGAAGCGGCGAAACATCCTCCTGTCGCTCGTCCACCTCACGGGCAATGCCGACACGCTGCGGACAGCCCGCCAACTGGTCACAAACGAAAGATCGCTTCAGGCTCTCGACCGGCTCGAGGCCTTGTTCATCGAGCTGAAAAAGCACAAAGTCGAAGATCACCTCACGATCGACCTGAGTGAAGTGCGGGGACAAGACTACTACACAGGAACGATCTTCAAGATCTATGTTCCGGGACTCGGCTTCGAAATCGGCGGAGGCGGCCGCTACGACAACCTGTTTAGGAACTTCGGCTGCGATTTCCCATCGGTTGGATTCTCGTTCAGCCTGGAACGTCTGATGGCAATGGGGGAATCGTAGCCCTCGGCGGTTCGTCCGTGCTGCTTCGAGCCGCTGCTGAGAGTTGAGGGTCGGAATCTCTGCAAACCATGAAAGAAACGATCACGATTGCGCTGTCCAAAGGCCGGTTGCTGGACGAAGCGCTTGAGCTTCTCAGGGAAGCGGGCGTGGAGGTTGCCGACTCGAACCTGAACTCCCGAAAGTTGGTTGTCGCGGACACGAAGAAGCGATTTCAGTTCTTCATGGTCAAACCCATCGATGTTCCCACTTATGTCGAGTATGGCGTCGCTGATGCCGGCATTGCCGGCAGAGATGTTCTGGCCGAATCGAACGCCGACGTCCATCAGCCTCTCGACTTGAAGATTGGTTTCTGCAAGATGGTTGTCGCCGCGCCCCGAGAGACAGCACGACAGGACTACAAGGAGCTCTCCGCGGTCCGTATTGCCACAAAGTACCCGCGCATCACGACGGAGTACTTCACTCACCGTGGCATTCCGGTCGAGATCATTCCCCTTTCGGGAAGTGTTGAGCTGGCGCCGTTGCTGGGACTGTCAGATCGAATCGTCGACTTAGTGTCTTCGGGCCGCACGCTGGCTGAGAACGGTCTCGAGGTTGTCGAACCCATCATGGACGTCTCGGCGCGGCTGGTGGTCAACCGAGCCAGCTACCAGATCAAACGCCTGGCGATTACCAGACTGGTTGAGATGTTGTCCAAAGCCGTCGAGAAGCGATAAACCCGCGTCGCCGCCCGAGAGCGCCAAGCTTCGAAAAGCGTTGCCATCTTCCTCAAGTCATGCTGCCTTCAATTCTCCATTGGGACACCCCAGAGCTTCATCGCTACTTCGGCAGGATCGCCGCGCGCAGCGCCACCCCCGAACCTGCGATCGAGAGTCAGGTGAGCGAAATTGTGGCGGCGGTTCGAGCTTCCGGCGACCGGGCCGTCCGCGAATTCGCACGCCGGTTCGAGGGGATCGAGCTGGGCGACCTTCGCGTCAGCCCGGAAGAGATTCGCCGGCTGGCACGGCAGGTCGATCCTGAGTTGCGACAGGTGTTGCGACTTGCCAAAGACAACATCCAGAGCTTTCACCAGCGGCAGTTGGAGAAATCGTGGGAGTTCGAAGCTGGCGACGGAGTCCGGCTGGGACAGCGCATCGCGCCGCTCCAGTCGGTGGGACTTTATGTTCCCGGAGGAACCGCTGCCTACCCGTCCACCGTTTTGATGAACGCGGTTCCAGCACAGATCGCGGGAGTCCCACGGATCGTTGTGGCAACCCCACCGCATCAATTCCACAAAAACCCCGTGGTAGCAGCCGTCCTCGAGGAGCTGGGATTAGACGAGGTTTACGGAATTGGAGGCGCCCAAGCGGTGGCAGCCCTGGCCTACGGGACCGAGACCGTGCCCAAAGTCAGCAAGATCGTCGGACCCGGCAACATCTATGTGGCTACCGCAAAGCGCCAGGTCTACGGGGCAGTCGATATCGATATGATTGCCGGCCCAAGTGAGGTGGTGGTCGTGGCCGAGGATTCCGTCGACCCGGATTTCGTTGCTGCCGACCTGATGGCTCAAGCCGAACACGACGAGAAAGCCTGCGCGATTGCCGTCGTTCTGTCGAAAGAACTCGCTGTGGCGATCCAGCAGAGCGTGGGCCGCCTTATCGAAAATCTCAAGCGTGCAGCGATCGTTCGGAAAGCCCTGCAGGACTACGGTGCCATCCTCGTTTGTTCGACCTGGGACGAGGCGGCTGAAGCTGTCGAGGCGATAGCGCCGGAGCATCTCGAGCTGTTGATGGAGAACGCAGAATCCTTCGCGGCCAGGATCCATTCGGCCGGAGCGATCTTCTTTGGCCTCTTCTCTTGCGAGCCGGTGGGAGACTACTTCGCTGGCCCGAATCATGTCCTGCCGACGTCGGGCGCTGCTCGCTTTGCGTCGCCGCTCGGCGTCTACGACTTCCTCAAGAAAACCAGCCTCATCAAATACTCAAGAGCGGCCCTCGAAAAAAACCACACCTACATCGAGAAACTCGCCGAATCGGAAAAACTGGACGCCCACGCTCAAAGCGTGCGCATTCGATTCAAAGCCACGTGACCACGCGATGTGACATGACACAAGAGAGGTGCGAGCACGAATTCTTTCCAGCTTTACGTCTCGATACCGCTAGAATGCCACTGAAGGCCAATCCGCAAGGGCTGCCCATCAGCAAGAACACCATCACTTACGCTGCTTAGCCTAACTATCAAATGTCACAACATCGTGAAGTCCCAGAAGTGTCACAACATCGTGGAGTCAGACAAACAGAGAATTGTTCAGGGCCAGCGGAAGGAGCCCGTAGGGCGACGGGAGTTGGCCCTGAACAACGCGAAGCT
>VFZK01000327.1 GCA_016871215.1 Acidimicrobiia bacterium
GTTTTCACGACTCAGCGCCGACCAAAAGTATCTGCCCAGTCTTGGTGCATACAATTTTATGCACCAAGCACCAAACCAAAAGGCTGATTCGGTGCATAATTTGGGTTTTATGCCTCGAAACTGCCCGCACTGCCTGAGGGCAAGACTTACCAGCTATGGATCATTGCCAACAACAAACCCTTCGACGCTGGGATCTTCTCGGTGGATGCGCAAGGCAGAGGTTTTCTGAGAGTTCCTTCGCTGTCGGAGGCGGATAAGGCACAGAAGTTTGCGGTTACGGTTGAGCCAGCCGGCGGAGTCCCCCAACCTACGGGGGACATGCACTTGCTCGGATCGCTGTGACCCGAGTTAAGGTGCTCCCCAGTCACGAACGCCGAACCGCCAGCCTCTGATTTCCTGCCGCCAACAACACTCATCACAGCGATGTTCAAGGGTGAAACGAACGCATGATCTCACTGCGTCGGATCTGGATTTGGCTATGGCTTACTTTGCTTGTGGCCGCGCAAATGCTTTCTCACCCGATGGGTAACTTTTCCATCAGTCACTACGCGCGGTTTACCGTGAAACCTCAAAGTCTCGATCTGTTGTATCTCATCGATATGGCGGAGATACCCACTTTCCGCGAGAAGCCGTTGGTCGATCCGAATGGGAATGGAACCGTCGAGGTTGGCGAAGAAGAAGCGTATCTGTCGCGGAAGGCCGAGGAGCTCACCGAGGGGCTCGTCGTCAAGCTGAACGGCAAGCGCTTTCCTTTGACGCGAGTCTCTCAACGGCTTGAGCTTCTGCCAGGCGGACTGAATCTGCCGACTCTCAAGATGGTTCTAGACTTCCGTATAGCGTTGGAGGCTGTGCAGCTCCAAGAGGTTAACCTGCTCGAATACGAAGACAAGAACTTTCCCGGACAGGCTGGTTGGAAGGAGATCGTTGCCCGGGGCCCAGGGATCGAGCAGTCTTCGGCCAGCGATGTCGACAAGAGCCAGCAGTTGACTCGCTATCCCGAGGATCCCGCGATCAGGCCCCCGGAAGATCTCAGGGCGACGATCCGATTCAAACGAACTGCCAGTACCGATGATCCCGCCTCCAATCCTGCCAACATTGCAGTCTCGACCAATCAGCGGGAGCGTCTTGTACCCAGCGTCCTCCCGTGGGGAGTCTTTCTAGCGGCCTGTGCTTGCGGTATCCTAGCTTGGCGTTGGTTTGCCGGAAGACGGGGTACCTAAGGTGGGTCGAGCTGTTCGCTCGTTTCTGTCTCCGTCGCCGTTCGGCTAGTCGCGAAAAGCTCATGCGAAAGATCCTCATTATCGATGACGACAAATCGATCTGTGAATCCCTGCGACTCTATCTGGCGGAGGAGGGTTACGAGGTTGGCACCGCCCTGACCGGCGAAGAAGGGTTGAAGCAGGCTCGAACGGGCGCCTGGGATGTTGTCATTCTGGACATCTTTCTTTCGGATGTCGATGGTTTGGACGTCTTGCGGCGGTTGAAAGCAGCGGTGCCTGACGCCAACGTCATTATGATCACTGCATTTCACGATATGGCCACAACCGTGAGGGCCATGAAGCTAGGTGCAGTGGAGTACATTCACAAGCCCATCGAAATCGACCAGCTCGATGCAGCGATTAGCCGTGTGCTGAGACGGCAGGCCGATACCCACAGCAAGGATCGAGAAGCCATTACAATCACCGGCCGCTTTCAAGAGCGCGGCCTAGTGGGAAAAAGCCGGGCCATGAAGGAGATTTTCAAGACGATTGGCATTGTTTCACAAAGCAAGACAACGGTGTTGATCGAAGGCGAAAGCGGCACGGGCAAGGAGCTCATCGCTCGCGCGATTCACGAGCACACCGATCCAGCGCAGCCATTCGTATCCATCAACTGCTCGGCGATCGTCGAGACGCTGCTGGAGAGCGAGTTGTTTGGGCATGAAAAGGGCGCATTCACTGGCGCCAGCTACCGCAAGTTGGGGAAGTTCGAGTTGGCAGGCTCTGGAACCTTGTTGCTGGACGAGATTGGCGACATGTCTCAGAACATGCAGGCCAAACTGCTCCGCGTCATGCAGGAACGCGAATTCGAAAGGGTCGGCGGCAGGGAAAAGATCCACACCGAGGCCCGGGTCGTGGCCGCCACGAACAAGCCGCTTCTCGAGAGGGTTGCCGAGCGTGCTTTTCGAGAGGACTTGTATTATCGGCTGAATGTGATTCACATCGTCGTGCCGCCGCTTCGGGAGAGGCCGGAAGACATCCCCTTACTCGTAGACTATCTCCTGCACAAGTTGAATCGCGAGCTGCGAAAGACCATTGGCCGTTTTCAGGCGCGAGCGCTAGAGTTGTTGGCAGCCTGCGATTGGCCCGGAAATATCAGGCAGCTTGAAAATACTCTGCGCCACTCCGTGGTCCACAATCAGGGTGACATATTGACCGCGGACCGGGTCGAGGACGCGATGCGGGAAACCGTGAAAGCGGGCGCGCAGCCTCGTTCTTCAGCGGTAAAATTGCTTGACGATGTCGAAAAAGAGCATATCCTCAACGCGCTCAAATTTGCTAGCGGCAACCGTGGCAGGGTTTGCAAGCTACTAGGAATTTCGCGGCCAACTCTGCAACGGAAGATCCGCAAATACCAGATTCGTTTCTAGAGCTAGAATGCTGCATGGTCAGCCGACCCGGGGAAAGGTGAAGTCGGTGGCGCCGCACCAGCGAAAGTTCGGCGTCGGGATCTTGGGAGCCGGTACTGTTGGTGGAGGACTAATCCGACTCATCCAGGACGGCTTGGCCTACCGGCCAGCTGGCCTTGAAATCAGAAAAATCGGCGTCCGCCGCGGTTGGCAAAAACCCGCAGTTCTTCTTTCCCGCATCATCTACTCACCAGCGACCTCGACGCGATCGTTGACGACAGGGAGATCGACATCATCGTTGAGGCCATGGGCGGCCTGGAACCCGCGCGGACGCTCATGGAACGGGCGCTGCGCTCCGGCAAACACGTCGTGACAGCGAACAAACATGTGGTCTCGGAGTGGGGCGAACAGCTTCACCGCCTGGCAGAGGAGTGAGGCTGCTGTTTTCTGTACGAGGCTAGCGTTGCCGGTTCTATACCGATCATCGAGATCTTGCGACATGGTGTTATTCCTGACCGAATCCATTCGGTCTACGCCATTCTCAACGGAACGACGAACTTCATTTTGACGCGCATGGCCGAGGTTGGGGAAGACTTCCATGCCGCCCTGGCCAAGGCACAGGAGGTGGGGTTTCCGGAACCAGATCCGAGCTTTGACATCAGTGGGAAGGATGCTGCGCAAAAACTCTCCATCCTGATCAGCATTCTCAAGAACCAGCATTGCCATCCTGCACAGCTCGACATCCGCGGTATTGATTCCCTTATGCCTTCGGACTTCCAGTTCGCTGCGGAACGGCAGTGGGTCATCAAGCCGCTGGCAACTTATGAGGAAGTTGAAGGGCTGGGATTTGCGGGGGTCGAGCCAGTTTTTGTGACCAGACAGTCGGTTTTTTCCAGCGTGCGCAACGAGTACAACGCTTTGTGCCTTGACTGCGAGCTTGTGGGCAAACAGATTCTGATTGGGGAAGGCGCCGGCGAGCTGCCCACAGCGAGCGCGCTGCTGGGCGACCTCCGAAAGATTGCGGAGTCGTCCGGAATGCCGATGATCCCGCCTGTGCAGCTCAGCACCGGCGCCTCGACCCAGTTTCGATCATCCATCGAGAACCCCAAGCCCTATCGGTTCTACGTGAACTGCAGTCCTCGGCACCCTGAAAAGCGGCGCAAGATCTACGAAGTGTTTGCCATCGACTCCGAATTGATTCAGGAGAGAAACCCGGTGGCGGGATCTGGATTTCGGCTTGCCGTCGTCACCAAGCCAGTTCCCCATGCGGAACTCTTCCGAATCCTCGACCTGGTCCTCAGTTTTGACGGAGAAGCGGAAGTCTCCTGGGTGAGAATCCTCGAAGACATCTAAGGCCTAGAATCACGCTTTGGCGATAGCGCCAGTGACAGCAGGGTTTGCTGGCCAGCGGTCTTCCTAACCGCATGAACATCATCGTTCAAAAATACGGCGGCACGTCCGTGGGCACCATCGCGAAGATCAAGTCGGTAGCGGACCGGATTCTTCGAGAGAAGGAGGCAGGTTTGGCCATGGTCGTGGTCGTCTCGGCCATGGGGCATACTACGGACCGCTTGGTCAGCCTGGCGCGCGCCATCACTCGCAAGCCGTCGCGCCGCGAGATGGATATGCTGCTTTCTACTGGCGAACAGATTTCGATCGCACTTCTATCGCTGGCAATTCAGGAACGGAGCGCCAAAGCGATTTCGCTGACGGGGCTTCAGTGCGGCATTGTCACCGATTCGAACTACTCGATGGCCAAGATCAAATCGGTGAGAACCGGTGTAATCGAATCTCAGCTCGCAAAGGACCATGTCGTGATCGTGGCCGGGTTTCAAGGTGTGAGCGACGGATTCGAGATTACGACGCTAGGCCGGGGTGGCTCCGATACGACGGCTGCTGCCTTGGCGGTGGCTTTACGGGCACGCTGTTGTGAGATCTACACCGACGTGGACGGCGTCTTCACCACCGACCCGAACGTCGTTCCTGAAGCGAAGCAGTTGCCATACATTTCCTATGAAGAGATGGTGGAGCTGGCCGGAGCGGGGGCGCAGGTGCTTCACCCGCGGTCAGTCGAGATTGCCATGAAGTTTGGGGTACCGATTGCCGTTCGGCGCAGCGACTCGGATGCCCCAGGCACAGTCGTTATGGAGGCGGCAAAATTGGAGAACGCCGTCATTACGGGAGTCACCGGAAACAAGAACATCGCGAAAGTCGCCATCCGCGGCATTCCCGACCGGCCGGGCGTGGCAGCACAGATCTTCTCAGCGCTTGGGAGCCAAGGCATCAATATCCGGCTGATCATTCAAAGCATCGCAGCCGACGGGTTGAACGACATCTCGGTCGTAGTTAGCCGTGAATTTGTGAGGCAAGCTGCCGAGGTTCTTGAAGGGCAGCGGAAGAGTTTGAAGGCCAAAGAGATTGTGTTTCATGACCAACTCGCCGAAGTATCCATCGTCGGCTCTGGCATCGCCAGCACACCAGGCGTGGCCGCTCGAATGTTCAGAGCGCTCGCCAGGAGGAGAATCAACATCGACCTCATCAGTTCGTCTGAAGTGAGGATTACCTGTGTCATCGACGAGAGACGAACGACCGAAGCGATTCGTGCGCTGCATCGAGAATTCCAGTTGGAGCGACTTCAGCGAGGAATGCTGAGGGGATAGAACGCAGGCCCATTCGCACCCTGGTTGAATTGCAGGAGGAACGGAGGCGTTGCTCTGGAAACCAGGCTGGATAGCCGAAGGCGATGATGCACGTGGGCCAGGAGACGTCACACTGGCCGCGCCGCTGGAGGTGCTTATCCCTTAACTCTGATCTTTCCTGGAGGAGCCAGCTTCCCGTTGATCTTGAAGTTCACAGCGTTGCTGGGTGTCTTGTTGACGGTGACAGCCACGGGGCCACTGGTAGCGCCTGTCGGGACCGATGCCGTGATTGACGATTGCCCCCACGAAAGCACGACGGCAGTCACGCCCGAGAAAGTCACCGCACCGGTGCTCTGAGCTGAGCCAAACCCTCTGCCATTGATGACCACCTGAGTGCCTGCGGTTCCCCCGGTAGGCGACAAGGTCGAGATAAGCACTTCGGCGGGAGTAGTAAACGTCAGGTCCACGGACTGCGCCACCGAGCCACCCTCATCGACCGATTTCACGCGGTAGTGGTAGGTTGTCTCAGGTACCAGGCCTGTTAACGTCTGGCTGTGGCTCAGAGAGAGCGTCGAATCGAGTTGCGTTGACAGCTCATAGGCTGTCGAAGTGCCGTACAGCACCTGCTGGTTGCTGGGCTTGTTGGTCTGCCAGGCGATTGTTGCCGACGTGGCCAGGACCGAACCAGCCGATGGGTTTGAGATGGCGAGCACCGTTCCTGAAGCTTCGGCGGAAGGTGTTCCTTCCACTCCCGCAGAGTCGAAAGCGACCACGACGAAATATACATAGAGTCTTAATCAATGCCGCATAGTCGGAATAGTGTTTTGTTGGGTTTTGACCACTGTTGC
>VFZK01000328.1 GCA_016871215.1 Acidimicrobiia bacterium
GGAAGCTGGAAAACCTCAGCAAGATGCTCGCGCTTCGTGTCCTTCGCGCTAACCGCGGATGGGAACATTACTGGCACAACCTACACGAGAAAGCAGCGTGAACTGACTCGCACCTTTAATTGCACCCTCGATCGGAGTCTCTACAGCATTCTCCCAGTCCTGAGCGTCACGCTTTTCGAGAAAACCCCGATTCTACGGGCTTTCTCAGCCACCGACCCCGAACAAGAAAAAGGCAGTTCCTGTAACCAGTTGCATCTATTCAACTAACGTTGGGACAGTAGTGGTGCAGGTTATTTATTTAGGTCTCCTAACGATGGAGCAAGGCGTTCTCGTGGTGTCCGTCGAGGACGGAAGCCCCGCGCAGAGGGCAGGGCTGCTGGAAGGCGACCTCATCGTTGGCTATGCCTCCCATCCGGTGAGCGGCATCGATGACTTGCACCGCTTGCTGACGGACGAAAGACTGGGTGTCCGCTCCCAGGTAACGATCCTGAGGGGTACCGAGAAACAGCTGGTTTGGATTGTGCCGGAGGAGTCGCCGGGCGAAACTTCCTAGCAGCGGGGCAGTCATCGCTGACTCGACTCACCCAGGGTTGCATCGCTGCTCGCGTGCTCAGCCAAATTGCGTCCTCTAGAATCGATACGCCGAGGGTCTCACTTGGCCCAGCGTTCCGTCAGACTTCTTGTACTGCGGCAGCGTGCTGTCGCTGCCAGGTCGAACGTCCGGTCCAGCGACCCCGGGGGCAGCGGCTGGAGTCTGCCCATTCTCGATCTCCTTCCGACCTGGTGCCCTAGGTTTGGGATCCGCGAATCTGCGCAAGAATCTCGCCCGCGTGTTGATCTGGCTTGACCTTGGGGAATACAGCAGCGATCCGCCCTGCTTCATCGATCAAATAGGTGACGCGGTGTGTTCCCATGTACGTTTGCCCATAAAGGCTTTTCGCGCCCCAGGCCTGGTAGGCAGTGACGATTCTCCTCTCTGTGTCTGCGAGAAGCGTGAACGGGAGTTTGTATTTCGCGACGAATGACTTGTGAGACTTCTCGGAGTCGACAGAGACTCCAAGGACTGCAATGCCCAGCTTCTTGAACTCCGTAAAATGATCGCGGAAAGCGCAGGCCTCCTTTGTGCATCCAGGAGTATTGTCTTTGGGGTAAAAGTAGAGAACGACCTTCCTGCCACGATAGTCTTTCAAGGCCACTTTGGCGCCGTTTTGATCGGTGGTGTTGAAGTCGGGGGCCTTCTCCCCTACTTGCAAGAGACTCATCGAAATCTCCTTTGCCGTGTCTAAATGAATTCGAGCTGGCGATCGTTCACAGTCCGAACGGGGTGTGCCTGGCTGCGTCGTCCTCTGGTGCACGCATGCGAGCACACCTCACTGGGACCTTCTCCTAGAGGATGGGCTGCCGGTGGGTCAGTCCCAGAGCGTCTTCCAGTGCCGCTCCCACCTGCAGGATCGTTGCTTCCTGGAACATGGGTCCGATGATCTGAAGCCCAAGGGGCAGTCCTTCCTCATCGAAGCCGCAAGGCAGCGAGAGTGCCGGTAAGCCCAGAACATTGATCCCGCGAACGAACCGCGTGGAGGCGACTCGCACCTCTTCCTCCTGCCCATCCAGATCGATGGTCGCTTGCCCGATCCTGGGTGCGCCCGTTGGAGTTGTGGGCGTCAGCAGGCAGTCGACCTGTTTCCACAGCGGCCGGAACTCCTGTTGCAGCAACCGCCGCACGCGCTGCGCATTGATGTAGTCGGTTGCCGGAATCAACCGGCCCTGGTCAAGCAGGGCCAGCACATCGGGGCCGAAATCTTCGCGTCGATGCAGATGCCGTTCCATGGTTGCGGACGCTTCGCTTAGCAGGATGATGCGGCCAATCGCGTTTAGCTGGCCGCCGTCGGGAACCTGAAGTGGAACGATCCTTGCGCCGGCCTGTTCGGCTAGCCGTGCCGCGCCTCGAACGGCGCTAGCGGCTGAAGGGTTGAGCCGCTCGAAGTAGTAGTTCTCCGGGAGGCCAATGCGCAACCCGCGAATCGAGACCGGCGCGGCGGGCAGATAGGGCACCACCGGCTGGCGGCTCGAGGTCTCATCGCGAGGATCGAAGCCGGCGACAACCCCCAATGTCAACGCCGCGTCGCGAACGCACCGCGTCAGAGGGCCCATATGATCGAGCGAGAAATCGAGCGGCAGCACTCCGTAGCGGCTTACACGGCCGAAGCTCGGCTTCAGTCCGACGATGCCGCAGAACGAAGCGGGAAGTCGGATGGATCCACCGGTATCGTTGCCCATTGCCATTGGAACCATTCCGGCGGCAACCGCGCATGCCGAGCCACCACTCGAGCCGCCCGCAATCCGGTCCAATCCCCAGGGATTTCGGACCGTTCCGTAGTGGGGATTCGTCGAAGTCACACCGTACGCAAACTCGTGCAAATTGGTCTTGCCGACGATGATGGCGCCAGCCGCTTTCAGTCGTTCGACGACCGCTGAATCGTATTCTGGAACGTAGCCAGCAAAGATTTTCGATCCGCAGGTGGTGCGGACACCTCTGGTAAAGAAAACGTCTTTCACGGCGACAGGAATCCCATGAAGCGGTCCACGCGCCATTCCACCAGCACGTTCCTGGTCGGCCTGTCTCGCCTGTTCTTCCGCCAGCTCAGGCGTGACGGTGATGAAGGCGCGCAGCTTCGCATCGAGCGCAGCAATCCGGCGCAGCGATTCGCTGACTAACTCGGCGGAGGAAACGGCTTTCTGTCTCAGCGCTTGAGCGGATTCGTGAAGATTCATACGAGTTCCTCGCCCGCAGCGTCGCATGGGAAGATCAGCGCAGGCTCCGTTTCGTATGGAAGGCGTTCCCGCAATGGGGCAAACTGCTCTTCCAGTGCTTGCAAGACCGCTGCGACTCCTTCCAATTCGTTCTGAGGAATTTCTGGGGCGATTCCCCTGGCAATCTGCTTCCAATCTCTGCGCATCGATGGGCTCCTCAGGGCTGCGGCTCAACACGAACCCGGCCCACGGCATCCGATCACTTCAGCTTTCGGTTTTCAACCACACTTCTCGCAAAGGCAAGTATTGAAATCCCAGTGGCGTCACCTGCAAGCCCTGAACGCGCGCCAGGCGGGCCATCGAATACCTGACAATCGACAGGGGAACTACGGGGCCATCACTCAAGACCATCCCTTCTATTTCTCGATAGAGTCTGGCACGCCGGTTGTCATCGAAGGCCTGTTGTACCTCCATCAGAAGTGCATCCACTTTAGCATTGACGTAGCCAAACGGATTTGCCGGGCTGGTTGAGCAGAACAGGCGATGAAGCAGCGCATCTGGATCCGGGTAATCGAGCTGTTCGCCCAGCAGAAACAGCTGCGCTTTTCGCGAATAGATCTTATTGAGCAGCTCGGCCATGGAAGATAAGGTGTTGACTTCAACCGTGAAGCCAACCGACTCCAATTGGGAAGCGATTCGTTTAAGCAATACAGTGCGGCTTTGCGAAACCTGGGCATGCCACAACTGCAGCTTCAGGCTCCGTTTGCGCCGCTCCTTGAGCAAAGCGCGGGCCGACGCGGCGTCGAAAGGGTCCGGGTATTTGTTCGGTGCGGATCCCAGCAGTGGCTGGGGCAACAAGCCGTGGGTGATGGCATGGTCGAGATCGCCGTCAAACAAGCGGGTCTTGTCGACTGCCAGCGCAATCGCCCGGCGAATGCCAGGGTCCCCGAGGAGCGCGTCTTTCACGTTCATCCCCAGATACATCACCCGCAATACCGGGCGATTGATGAAGGCCCACTCGTGCTTCCTCTGTGCTTCAGATACCCGCTCCGGGGGCACGAATGACACATCGAGTTTTCCATCGGAGAACAGCTGAAAGCTTTCCCGCGCATTGAGCGCCGGCAGTGTCGTAATGCGGATGCGATCCCAATAAGGCTGCCCGGAATAGTAGGCCGGATTGGCTGCCAAAACGATCTCGGCCCCAGGCGACCAGCGCTCCAAGCGAAACGCGCCCGTGCCGATGGGTTGCTGGCCAAAAGGCTCCTGGCCGTTTTCTACCTTCTCCTCTGGGACTACCGACGCCGCCTGCTGGGCCAGAAGCCGTAAGAAGGGAGCGTAGGGCTGGTCAAGAACGATCTGCAGCGTCGAGGAATTCAACGCCTGTAGCCCAATGACCGCTTTGCTGCGGCCTGCTTGGAAGTCGGCGGCTCCAAGGATGTGGCCGTAGTATTGAGCATCATTGGATTTCCATTTCGGATCCAGTAACCGAGTGAGGGAGTAGACGAAGTCCTCGGCGGTGACTTCCCGTCCGTGGTGAAAGCGGACTCCCTGCCTCAACGTGAAAACATACGTCTTCCCGTCGGCTGAGAGCCTCCAGTCTTGCGCGAGTGCCGCAACCGTATTCAGGTTGGCATCGAAGCGGACCAAGCCGTCGAACAGCTGCAAGGCAATCTCTGATTCCCAATAGTTGTTCGACAGGGTTGGATCCAGCGCTTCCGGCGACTGGGCCGCAAGCCTCAATTCACCGCCGCGCACGGGACTCAGCTCGCGGGCAGCGGGCTGTTCCGGGGCCATCTTGCCGCAATGGGTCGAGAGGCACACCAAAATCGATGACGCAATGATTGCTTGTGTGCGCGTGAAGGACACGGCGATTTGTCAAAGTGACCGGAGCCACCCATGGCAATGCGCAGCGCCGGCCAATGGTGGACAGCTTTCTCTGCAGGCACGGGCTAGCTTCGACGAATTTGTTTCTACGGTCAAATGGATTCGATGAGACCGCTGCGGAGGTCCGGTCCGATAGAGGTATGCCAGAGATGCTATCCGAAAACGGTGAGATGTCTTCAGGTGCGGCCTCAGAGGCCCGAGACTTGCTCGACATCGGGCGGAGCGACGCCGTTCGCTGTCAGCGTGTACGCCATTCGGATTGCAACTCCTGCCAAACGGATGCACTGCGGGAGAAGGGATTGTATGATATTGTGCACTCAAGCTCGGTTTGGTTCATCCAACAGCGGTTCGCCGATCCTTGAAAATCGGTCTTCTAAGGTAGCCGTCCTTGCAACCTGCAGGTTCGGAGGTTTTCGTCAGTTGCTATTTGATTTCGATGTGACCTGACATCTTCCGGCCCAGGGGGGTTTTCTAGCATCAGTGGTTAGGGCATCTTCCAGGTGGCGCAAGAATCATAATTCTTACGAAGTATGCGGATTGGCACACTCGAAAGCCGTGCTACGGGTGCGTTACTCGCGAGTTACTAGAGGAATCGATGTCACACGCAATGAAGCAGGGCCTGGAGTGTGGAGCGTCGATCTCTGTTCTCCGGCGGCTGGACAAGCTGAGACATTAAGCGTTCAGTGCGATGGTCTGGAGAAGTCCATGAGACGGGTTATTGCAGCGATGCCGTAAGAGACGAAGAACCGTAATGGAATCGATCGACTTCAAATCGCCGCCAGTCAAATCGGCATCCCCGGTCTTCAGATGGCGCATTCTGGTCGTTGACGACGAAGCAGGCATGCTGGAGAGCCTTCGAATGCTTCTGACCCAGATGGGCTACGAGGTTACTACGGCGCAAGATGGCGGTGCAGCCACCGAGGAACTGCGGCGTAGTGATTATGACGTCGTCATCACCGACCTGATGATGGCGGGCACAACGGGCTATGACATCCTGGAGTTCGTACGTGCCGAACAGCTGAACATTCCTGTATTGGTGGTTACCGGCCTGGGAACGGTGGATGCGGCCGTCAAGGCCCTCAAACAAGGCGCCTATGACTATGTTCTGAAGCCTTTTCAGTTGGAGAGCATCCGCAGTTGTGTGCGGCGAGCCATTGAGAAGCGACAGCTGGAACTCATCCAGCGGCTTCAAAACCAGCGCTTGTCTGCCGTGGCTTCGACGCTGAACCTGGACGAGATCTTCCAGATTATCGTGAATCAGAGCCGCGAGTTTGTGGAGTTCGGCAGCGCCGCGCTAGTGTAGTGTCCAACAACTAACTGGGCAATAACAGGAAATTAGTTTATTGTCTGGGCATGCCGATGGTTTTGCCTCCACTGACGCTGAGTGCCACCGATCGAGGAGAAATCGAGCGCTGGTTGAAGGCCCACGGAACACCCCAACAGGTGGTA
>VFZK01000329.1 GCA_016871215.1 Acidimicrobiia bacterium
GTCGGCCGCTGCGTCGCCCTTCTTGCAACGCCTGCTCGCCCCCCAGCCGGTAGCGGGCGATCCAGCTGAACAGCGTTCGGAGGGGAACCTTCATCACGCGCGCCACCGTCGAAGCCGATTCGCCGTTGCGCACCGCCTCGACGGCCGTCCGGCGTTTCTCATAACGCAGTTGGGATCGTACACTGACCAGGTCCTTCTGAGTAGGAGTCTTCTTAGTTCGTCGCAGGCCCCGTACTATACTCGATTCGATTAGATTAAGCAAGTACTTTTGCAACGATTGATATCTACACAACACTTCCGCAGCTTGTTGTACCAGATTTCACCGGATTTGTCCAGGATGAGAGCCACACTCTGCTGGCCCGTGGTCTCCTATTCTCCAAAAAGGCCCCTACGCCACTCACGCTGACGCATCCAGCTTGCGAATGCGTGCGAGAAACGACTGGAGCTCCTCAGGCAGCTCGCTGGAGAAGTCCATGGTTTGGAGGCTGCGCGGATGGAGAAACTGAAGGCGCATGGCGTGGAGGAAATTCCGATCGAGCGTGGGCAGAGTCTGCCTGCTTCCGGGCAGAGCGATGCGGGCAGGGGCGCCATAGAGCGTGTCGCCGACGACTGGATGTCCGATGGAGCTCAGATGCACTCGAATCTGGTGGGTCCGACCTGTCTTGAGCGTGAGCTGGAGCAGCGAAAAATGCGGAAAGACCTCGATGACGTCGTACTGCGTGTAAGCCTCGCGCGAACGAGCGGCGCGTGTGGACATGCGCAGACGGTTGCGGCGATCGCGTCCGATGGCCGTCTGAATCTCGCCTTTGGTCTTCGCGATGCGGCCATGGACCAGGGCTGCATACTTCTTGGTCACGGTGCGTGATTGAAACTGTTGCGCGAGATGCGCGTGGCTCAGGTCGTTTTTTGCAACCACCAGCAGTCCAGACGTTTGCTTGTCTAAGCGATGAACGATTCCCGGGCGATCTACGCCGCCAGACTGTGACAGGTCTTGGAGATGATACAGCAGCGCATTGACCAGCGTGCCCTGTTGGACTCCAGCGCCAATGTGAACGACCATGCCGGCTGGCTTATCGATCACCGCCAGATCGGCATCTTCGTACACGACGTCGAGCGGAATCGCTTCAGGACGAAGGCGGGCCGGTTTAACTTTCGGCGCCGAGACGTCGATCCGCTCCTGTCCGCGCAGCTTATAGCCTGCCTTCGCTGGCTTGCCATCGAGTAAGACGTGGCGCTCGTCAATCCAGCTCTGGATTTGCGAACGGCTATGCTCTGGAAATGCTTCGCACAGGAAACGATCGAGGCGCTTATGAAGATCCGTTTTTTTGGGAGACAGTGTGGGCACGATTGCCGCTGGCCACAACGTTGCACGCCTTTGGCGTGCGGGGCCTAGATTTGGTCTAGGCCGTTGGGCACCATATCGTTATTCCCGCGAAAGCGGGAATAACGTCTTGCTGTGGGTACCGATACTCGAGCGCTAGCCCCAACCATCCCTGGGCTCCGACCCCGGCTTGCTATCCACCGGGGTGACGACGTTGCGCGGGAGCGACGGCTTCGATGTGGCATGGTATCTTGCCCGTGCAGAACTAGAATGTAGATACTCCAGTGCACGCCGTTGGCGCGCGGGCCGGGCGCTCATGCCAGGCATCACTGGATTAGCGTGCCTTCGCTCCCGCAGGTTTTGCGGAAGGTTGCTTCAGATAGTAAAAGAGCACTGCAGCCGCGAGGATCAGAACCAGGCCGATGGCCTGAGAGGTGGACAATAGCCCACCCAACACGAACCTTCTTTCCGAATCGCCGCGAAAGAACTCGATCACGAAACGAGTGGATGAATAGAGTACGAGATAGAGGATGAAGACCTGACCGTCGAATTGCTTTCGTTTGAGCCATTCCCAAAGAATGAAGAAAAGCAGGAGGCTGGCCACCGATTCGTAGATCTGAACCGGATGCAGCGGCACCGACAACGGGACACCTACCGTTTCGTGGCTGTAGGGATTGGTAAACTTGACCCCAAAGAGGGAAGTGGTAGGTTTCCCGTAGCAGCAGCCGGCGGCGAAACAGCCCAGGCGTCCAATCGACTGGCCCAGCGCGATGCCCGGCGCTGCGCAGTCTGCAACTTTCCAGACCGGCAGCCGCTGTCTGCGGGCCATCGTCACTCCGACGAGGACGGCCAGAATGAACCCACCGTAATAAACCCCGCCTGAACGGAGCGTGGCGAGCGAAAAGATCTCACGAGGGTGATCGAGGTAGTAACCCAGGTCGGTGAGCAGCAGCAGCGCCTTGGAGCCAAGCAGGGCACTGACGGCAATGTAGAGACCGAGGTCGTAGATCTTCGCTGGATCTACCTGCTCGCGTCGCGCCGCTCGCGCACTGGCCCACAAAGCTGCCAGGAATGCCACAGCGAGCAGAAAGCCGTAAGTGTGGATGACTAGCCAGGAGAATTCGAAAAGCTTGGGGAACAAGATGGCGTTCCTAACCCGGCGGATTCAGGAAGTTCGCGCGGCAGTCTCGTAACGCGAGCATTCAGGGCGAGGGGCTCGCAGCGCTGGCCTTCGCTTCCACCGAGGGTTTCCGAAGCACTTCAAGCAGCAACAGACCGATGCCAATGCTGATCGACGAGTCCGCAACATTGAACGTCGGCCAATGGTAGCCCCGATAAAAAACGTCCAGGAAATCGATCACGTAGCCATAGTTGATGCGGTCGTACAAATTGCCCGAGGCGCCGCCCAGCACCAGCATCAGCCCGATCTGCAGCTTCCAATTCCCAACGGGATGACGCAGCGAGTAGATCAGGATCGCAACCAACGCGCTGCCAGAGATCAGCGTCAAGACATAGGGAGACCACGGGGAACTGCTGTTGGCAAACAATCCGAAGGCGACGCCCGTGTTCCGTGTGTGCGTCAAATCAAAGAAACCAGGAACGATGGGAAGAGATTCGTACAGCAGGAATCGGCTTTCGATCGAGACCTTCGTGAGGCGATCGAAGAAGAAAACGACAGCTGGAATCAGAAAGTAGAGATAGCGGTTCATTGGACCATCAGCGTGGACGGCACGCCAATCACGGTCTTCACTAGTATCCCATGTCTCGCAAGGTTGTGGAGCAGCGACCGCAGACGGTTTCGAAGTCTTTGTCTTGGCCGACCTCGAGCGAATAGTTCCAACAACGCTCGCACTTCTTTCCATCGGCTCGCAATACCAGAATCCTCAGTGAGTCGAGCTTAGCATAATACCGGTCGGGCTGGACCTCATCCTTCAACTCAACCTGCGACACGATAAACAGATAGGGTAGGAACGATCGATAGGTGGTCAGAAGCTCCAGCGTCTTCCCGCTGGCCCCCAGTTGGACCTTGGCCTCGAGAGCTTGGCCAATAAATTTGTCCTTTCGCGCGACCTCCAAAACCTTCAATACCTCGCTTCGGATCTCAGCGAGCTTGTCCCAATCGTCCAATTTCTGGATCGTTTCTTCTGGGAAACCCTCAGTCAAGCTTGCGGCCGGAACGAACCGGGCTACGTGAACGCTGGTTTCGCGTGCGGGATCGCGAGGCAGGTGTTGCCAGATTTCGTCGCAAGTAAAGCTGTAGAGAGGAGCCATGGCCCGAGTTAACGCATCCACGATGCGGTAGATCGCGGTCTGAGAGGAACGGCGCAGGTGTGAGTTGGGGGCTGCGGTGTACAGGCGGTCCTTCAGGATATCGAAATAATAGGCGCTGAGATCGAGCGTGACGAACTCGTTGACGGCATGGTAGATGCGATGGAACTCGTAGGTCTCGTACCATCGGTACACGCGCTCGAGCAAACGAGAGGCCTGCCGTAAGGCCCACTGGTCAAACTCAGACAGTTCTGCCGCCGGCGCCGAATGGTCTGCTGGGGAAAAATCGTACAAATTGCCGAGCATGAATCGCGCTGTGTTCCGGAACTTTCGATAGGCTTCTGCCAGGCGGACAAGCATGTCTTTCGAAATCCGTACATCGTCCTTGAACTCGCTGGAAGCGACCCAAAGTCTTAGGATTTCCGCGCCGCTGTCTTTGACGATGCTCTGCGGCTCGATGACATTGCCGAGCGATTTCGACATCGCTTTGCCTTGAGCATCCAGCGTCCAGCCATGCGTCAGCACCTGGCGATAGGGAGCTCCCTGGTTGACGCCAACCCCGACGAGCAAGGAACTGTGGAACCATCCGCGATACTGGTCGCCACCTTCGATGTAGACGTCGGCTGGCCAAGGCAAGTCATCGCGCCGCCCCAGCACCGCCTCGGCGCTGGATCCGGAATCGAACCAGACATCAAGAATGTCGGTTTCCTTGCGAAAGCTCTTCGTTTGGCAGCGTGGGCATTCGGCGCCCTGCGGCATCAACTCCTCCGCAGTCATTCGAAACCATGCGTCGGACCCTTCCCGCTCGAAGATGGCCACCACGTGATCGAGAAACCGCTTTTCGAGAATCGCCTCGTTGCACGATTCGCAATAGAAGACAATGATGGGCACTCCCCAAACGCGCTGGCGTGAGACGCACCAATCGGGGCGGGTAGCGATCATGTTCGAGATGCGCTCTTCCCCCCATTCGGGCAGCCACCGCACGCCCTTGATGGCCTCCAAAGCCTTCTGGCGCAGAGCTCCATTTTCCATCGAGATAAACCACTGTGGGGTTGCCCTGAAGATGACGGGCTTGTGACAGCGCCAGCAATGTGGATAAGAATGCGCGATCGTGTCGGTGGCTAGCAGCGCGCCTCGAGAAGACAACAGTTCGACGATGCCCGGATTGGCTTTGAAGACATTCATGCCGGCGAAGAACTCGGTGCCTTCTTCGAACTGTCCCCGGCCGTTTACCGGACAGTAGATCTCCAGACCATAGGTTTTGCCAACTGCGTAGTCTTCGTGTCCATGGCCCGGTGCGGTATGAACGCATCCCGTGCCCTGCTCCAGCGTTACGTGATCGCCAAGAACGAACCGCGACGGCCGGTCGAGGAAGGGATGCCTGGCTTCAAACTTCTCCAACTCCCTTCCTTTGAACCGTGCCAGCGTTTCTCCTGGCTGGAACCCACATTTTCTAGCCGTCGCTTCGACCAAGTCCGACGCGATGAGATACACCTCATCCCCGACGACCACGGCGGAATAGTCCAGCTCAGCGTTGAACGCGATCGCGAGATTGGCTGGCAATGTCCATGGCGTCGTCGTCCAGATGACGACGGAGACTCTCTTGCCCTGCAACGCTGCGTGAAGCGGCGACAGATCGGAGGTAACGGGAAACTTGACGTAAACGGAGGGGCTGGAGTGGTCTTCGTATTCCACTTCGGCCTCGGCCAGGGCCGTTTGGCACGAGATGCACCAGTGCACGGGCTTCAGACCTTTGTAAATGGAGCCTCGCTCCACGAACTTGGCAAAGGTGCGCGCCGTTGCCGCCTCATACTCGTGGCTCATGGTGAGGTACGGCGAGTCCCATTCGCCGAGGATCCCGAGCCGCTTGAATTCGGTTCGCTGGAGTTCGACAAAGGTCTCGGCGTATCTTCGGCACTCCTGCCGAATCTCTGCCAGAGACATCCCGGCTTTTCGTTTTCCAAGGGCTTGGTCGACCTTGATCTCGATCGGCAGCCCGTGACAGTCCCATCCAGGAAGGTAGGGTGCGTTGAACCCCATCATGTTTCTGGATTTGACAATGAAGTCTTTGAGGATCTTGTTCTCGACATGACCCAGGTGGATGTTGCCGTTAGCGTAAGGAGGCCCGTCGTGCAAAATGAACAGGGGCGCGCCAGAACGGGCAGCCCGGATGGCTTGGTATAGCTTCGTTCGCTCCCATCGTTCTAACGTTGCGGGTTCGGATGAGGGCAGATTGGCCTTCATTGGGAAGTCCGTCTTCGGCAGATTGACGGTGCCCTTCAAATTCACAACGTTCTCCATGAAAAACCCCGGAAGAGGATGGCAGCTCAGAGCAAAAACGCGCAATTATAGTTGAAAGGTCACTAGTGTCCAACTATAAGTTGAATAGGTTCAGTTGTTTGCTCATAGGCCGCTGAGCAGGTGCGGGCTCAATCTCTGAAAGTACCTGTAAAATCAGCCTTCTTTCGAACAAAGTCAGACTCAGAATTTG
>VFZK01000330.1 GCA_016871215.1 Acidimicrobiia bacterium
GACAGCTTCCCAATATGAAAATCCCAGATCCTTAACTTAACACCTATGGGCCCAACGGGGGCCAGGGAAGTGAACAACATGCTCTGAACCTTTCACAATCCAATTCGACCTGACCGGTTTTCAACAAAAACCGGTCGAAACGAAAGTTCCCGTGCCGGAAAATCGATTTGTTCACAGCTTCCCGCTCCGGGGTTTCGGAATCTCAGCCGGCGCCGGCCTGAGATGAAAACGGCTTCTCTCTCTCCCGCCTGAACGTGTGTGCCTTCCGAATGCAGGGCTAGCGACCCCTTCCATACGAACACCAATTGCTCTCCGCCCTCGTCGACCACGCTGTCGAAAGACTCCTTTGGCCGCAGCTTGCGATGCGCGACCGCTCCCCGCTTCGATCCCATCGCAGGAAAGGTGAAGAACCCATTGCGATAGGCAAAGTCCAGGATCTTGACCGCTCCAGGTGTGATCTCCCCCTTCGGTGGCGCGGCGCCTGGCCGTGAAGAATCGCGGGCTCCTGTGTACAAGAAAAATCCGGCGGGCACTGAAAGCTGATCGAGACCGTCCCCGGACCCGTCGTGATTGTTCCGTGGACTTGGCCAGCTGGAACGAACACGGCTTGACCCGCGCGAACCGGACGCCGAGAGTCGCCATGGCGCACATCCATTTGGCCTTGCAGCACGAGAAAGGTATCGTCGGAATTGTCGTGCACATGCTGCGCGAACTCATGCCCCGGTTCAGAAGTCGAGTAATTGAGGGTCAGCTTCTTAGCACCCATGTCGGGATGGACGATCCGGTAAGCCGTCACCGCTCCCATCCGGAATGTGATTCCGTCAGACACCTTCAACACACGGATGGCCTGAGGCTTGCCGTCACCGCGAATCACCGGCACCAGGATACAAGCTACAAGAACTATCGGTCGTGCAGTGGCCCAAACAAAACCAAAACGACTTTGCATAGCAATCCTCGCACTCCCCATAAGAGTGCCTCGCCGTAGTAAGTCTAGATCCCCTAAAGTTCGCTTCTGCGTAGCGGCCCCTTGGAGAGTTCTCCTTATCACCTGCCGGCCACAGCGGTGCGATCGCCTCTCGTAGCGCAGATCCCGCGCTTTCTGCGGGTCTGCGGCAGCAAAGCGAGCGAGTCGCAATTGCCAAGGTTTGGCGTCCTGCCGCGTGGGACGCCGCTGAGGGTGACAGGATCTTCGAGTTGTGCGTCGACCCCAGCCTCTGCTACCCCGCTTCATTTCAAGCCGCAGACCTGCAAACAGCGCAGGCTCTGCGCTACGAAAAGCGGGAAAAAGCACGGTTGCGACAACGAGCTACTTCGCCGTTCTCACGATTCGAAACCCCAGATCGGTGTGGCGAAAGGCAGTCTTGCGGTAATCGCGATACCAGGGCTGAAGCTCCGTCTTGCTGAATCCCCAACTCAGCCAGCTGCCGCCCTTGAAGACCTTGCCGTCGCCTGTCGCCGGTCCAGCGGGGTCTTTCTCAGACGCCGGCGTGTAGGGCCTATACCAGTCTTGAACCCATTCCCAGACGTTTCCTTGCATGTCGTGCAAACCCCATGCGTTCGGCGCCTTGCTGCCCACGGGCAGCGGCATCTTCGGCCCCTCAAGTACTTCGCCCGGTTGGTCGCGGTTCTTCCAAACGTTGCCAGCGTTTCCTTCCCACCAGGAGTTTTCGTTCAGGCCTTGCAGGAAATCGCTCTTTCGACCCGCTCGGCACGCATATTCCCACTCAGCCTCCGTCGGCAACCGGTAAACGTGGCTTGAGTCCTTCGCATTGAGTCGCTTCAGAAATTCCTGTACTTCGTCCCAGGTCACACTGTCGACAGGGAGCCTGGCTCCTTTGTCACGGCGCCGGCTGGGGTTGCGCTCCATCAAAGTGTTCCACTGTTCCATCGTGACTTCATATTTGCCCAACTGAAATGAGCGGCTAATTCTGACTTTGTGCTCCGGACTGACTTCAACATGTTTGGGTTTTTCGCCGGCCGACACCCGCCGAGAACCCATCCTGAAACTCCCCGGTTTGATAGACACAAACTCGAAATCGATCCCGTTAATTGTCGTCTTCAAATTCTGGCTGGCTGCGCGGGTCTCCGCCGCGGGTAATCCCCCGAACGCCATGGCAAAGGCAAGGCCGAGCCATCCCAGTTTCATCAGGCAGAAGTTTTCGGGGCGTTTCATCGTGTGAATTCTCCGCATCGTTTTACGGGTCGCGGGCGCTGCCTGCTTTTTACCGCGCCACCCAAATCGGCGTCACCCAAATACTCTCGTTGTCAACCTGGGCTGCCCTGAGATAATAGAAATCCTCGTCCCGCGCAGCCAGGTCGCTGATCTCATCTTGTACAGTGCACATCTCGACCGGATAAGGGCGCCGGATCCGCACCGCCGGACTACCCGGACCGGCTGCGTGTCTGACCCTGCTGCCAGGCTGCAAATCAAGCCAGGAGCAATCCAAGTCGGCAACGTTCGATCGAAAAGACAGGGATGTCTTGTCACTGGCTTCGACCTTGATGACCAACGCATTCACACCACTGGTCATTGTTTCTGGGTTATGTACAAACGAGTCCGGCACACCACGCGTACAACTCTGCCAACGCACGGTCCTGTCGGTCATCTCGGTGATCTGATGAGGTGGCGCGTTGGATGAGGTATCGATCACAGAAGGACGAAAACAAGCTTCTACTCCCAACACACTACCGTCAGCAATACTCAGATAGTTATCCCAGCGGACGATTTGATCTTTCATTCCCCAGCCACATTCCACCTTCACGAAATAGGTGCCGGCAGACTTCGACGCATCGAACTCAAGAGAACTTCCGCGGCGAAGAATTTTCCCATTTTTCACGACTTCGACGTACCGGAACGGCTGATTCCCTTCCAAAGAGAATCGTATGTCACGGCGGCCCGAATTCTTGATTTCCGATCCCAGCGGCGCGCCATTGATTTCGAAAGCTGGGACAATCTTGGCGCCGGTCAGAGCAACTGTCCGACGGGCCACCAGCGCCTGCCAGATGGCCTCTCGGTTCTTACCTGTGGCCAACACACCCACCCGGCCATGAGAATAATGCCCAGGGAAACCGTCATGACTATCGGTTGAGGCGATAAATCCGCATTTTACGCCCTGCAGAAGCCCATACTCCATGGTGCGCGTACCATCGCGGGGGCCCATGACGTGGTAATAGTCGAACGGGGATTCTTCCGACATCGAACATCCGTGATTGGAATACACTTCAATGACTGCAGTGAGCCGACTGCTGCGGTAGGTGTCCCAATCAATGCCTCGGTGTTCATTCGTGTATCCGATGTGATGGGGCACGATGAGATGTTGTCCTGATGAATAGGCCGATTCAAAATCACGCAAATCCCTGGCCTCGACGAGTTCCAGCGTGGCTCCGCAGGCCAGTACGTTATAGTCGCCATACCGGTTGCTATGCCATTCATAGCTCGGAAAGGTCACCAACTCAGAACTGTTGTAACTTTCCATGACCTCCAGATACTTCTGCCAGTATTTCCGGCACTTGGCAAAGCCCCCCCATGTGCAAGCTGATGGTCGGGTCATAATGCTGCAAATCTTCTGGCATGTCTGGCCAAAATGCATGTCCTGTCACTGTACAGAAGTCCAGATGTGTCCGGCCAATCTCGAAAGCCCGTTCCATCGTGCCGCGTCCATAGCTGAGATTCGTATGACAATGCAGATCTCCAAAGTACCAGTTCACCGGGATCTCCTTCCTATGGCCTGTGGCCCAAAAGGTCACACGTCTGTAGTGAAGCGCGCCTTTGCTTCAACGGGAGGTGCTACACGTGCAATCGGGCATGGAGGCGTTGAGCCCATACCCTTGATAATTGTCTGGACATTGGGGAAAACGTTAGCGAATAGTCTCATCATTCGAATGTAAACGTTCCCACTCATGGGTTGAAAATATCGCAACGATACCATGAGAAGAGGTTAAAGGATTTCAGATTCCCATGCTAAAGACATTCCTATTTCTGGCAGGACTGATTCTCTCGATCTCTGCGGAGCTCGATGCCGTCTCAAAGGCCAAGAACCTTGTTCTATTCCTGGCTGACGGCGGCGGACTGCCAACGGTGAACGCAGCCAGCATTCATGGCTACGGCAGACCCGGGGCACTGTATCTTCAAAGAATGCCTCACATCGGTCTATCTGAAACTTCGTCGGCCTCCAGCTGGGTGACCGATTCCGCAGCGGGCATGACGGCCATCGTGACGGGACAGAAAACCCACAACGGTGTAGTGTCTCAGTCGGCAACGGCCGAACGCGGAAGGAAAGACGGCGAGCCGTTGAAAACCATCCTCGAATATGCCGAAGAACGAGGCTTGTCAACAGGTGTCGTGTCGAACAGCAGCATGGCCGATGCCACACCGGCTGCCTGCTATGCTCATGCCAACGACCGTAGTAGGCACGGCGAGATCTTCGCCCAGGTGCTGAACCCTCGATTTGGCGACGGCGTTGATGTGATCATTGGATCTGGCCGAGAAAGCATTCTGGAACAGACATACGCCCTGGGCATTGAACTGGCGGTGCAGTTACCCAAAAAAGGGTTTGTCTTTCTCGACCGTTTGGAAAGACTCCATGGGGTTCAGGCAAATTCTGGGCGGGTCGTCGCGCTGTTCGAGGAAGCCTTTGATCTTGCCGAAGCCGTGGAAATTGCGATTCAAATCCTATCCCGCAATCCAAAAGGGTTCTTTCTGATGGTCGAATCGAATACCCACATTACCCCGCCGGCGCAAGACCTGGCGCGCATGGTGGCATTGGACAGGATCGTTCAGCGAACCGCCGAGCGGCTCCGCAGCAATAGCCTGATATTGTTCACTGCCGATCACTCACACGACCTTCGTCTGACTAAGGGGACCAAAGGTGAAGATATCCTACCCCTGATTCGATCGGGCGACGGTACTCACACAGCCGAGGAAGTGTTGGCAACTGCTGAAGGTCCTGGGGCCGACCGGGTTCACGGGATCTTCCCGAACACTTACCTTTTCGATGTCATGATGAAGGCTTTCGGCTGGTAGCGCGTTTCGTGATAGCCGGATTGTCAAGTTACTCTCCGGGTGGTGCAACCATCGTGATTTTGCGATGGTTGCGGCGTTGCTCGCACACATGGCAAACCGTGCCATATGTGCGCCACCCAAAGAACGAGAGTCAGATTTGACAAAGTAATACTAATTAGGTGGCTGCACGTATGTCGGGCGTACCTTCTGCACGCAGCGACTTCGGAGGCGGAGCATCGCTGATCTTGACGTAGCGCCACTGTGCGTCGCTCAGGGGAGCTGTCATGAACTGGCAGGTTTGGCCCAGCGGATCTTCACTTCGAATGTGTGCGTGTCCAGTAAGCGTTCCCAAGATGTTCGGCGACGTCTCAATCGCGTGCAGAACGCGCTGGCCATTGGCGTCGTCGGCGACACAAGCGAGCTGGCCGCCCCACACTGTTCGCAGGCGATATTCGAGAGTCGGCGGATGGAAGGGAATATGATGGAACACGACGATGGGGCCGTCGTGCTGCAATTGCTTGAGGAACCATTCGGTTTGTTCGTCGTCGAAAAATCCCGACCAGCTTCCGCCCACCTTCATGTAAGGAGGATCCAGAACGACGAAACGAATACCCTTCAGTTCGAATGAATAGTACGAAGCTGGCATTCCCCAGTGCCGGCATAATTTCCGCAGGTTCTCCGAGCGAAGCGACGCGTCGTACTGGTGAGTGACGTAACGAATCGGCAAGCTTTCCCAATCGTGATTACCGCTCTGGAAGTACGCCTTGAGACCGTAGTCCTGAACAAGCCCGGCAAGGCGCTCGGCAATCTGAGGGTCGTAGCAGTCGATGTTGTCGCCCCCGAAAAAAACGAAATCAACTCCGGCAGCACGAATCTCCGCAAGCAACGTTGGTAGAACTTGGTGCGGACGGTTGAAGGTCGCGTCCCACCACTCGATGCCATGCCGGTAAGGCTTGTTTGTCGCCTCTTTTGGGTCCGGTGTCAGATGGAGGTCTGTCACATGGGCGAAAGTGAGGGGCGCTTTAATACGTGTGTCCTGGAATTGAACGCTGCCGTA
>VFZK01000331.1 GCA_016871215.1 Acidimicrobiia bacterium
CAACAGTTTGGAGGGCGTCGAAGACCGCCTGGTTCAAGCGGTTCTTTACTTAGAAAACCATCGCCAACTCGTCGCTTCGATTACCGGCTTCGACTGGGTTGTTAATATCTCTTTGAGTGCAACTTAGTATTAGACCTGGCGACAGACCACGTCTTGGAATGCCAGTGGACCCTCTCCTCAAGCCATCGAAAAATCTCTGCAAGTTTCCGCTCCAGAGCCGTCTTCAGCACAAACCCGAACGTAGGGGTGAAAGGAGCTTTCAATGACGAAAAAAATCTTGGGTTCGATCTCACTGATCCTATTGGCTTGTGCAGCTGCTCCGTGCCATGAACAGAGCAACTTCCAGATGGAAGTACTGGTAGGCGGAGTTGCGATTCCCAAATACTGGCACCGAGGCAAAGTCTATGTGGAAGCAGTCAAAGGCCAGGAGTACTCCATTCGGCTCAGCAACCCGTTAAACACTCGCGTCGCCGTTGCTTTATCGGTAGACGGCCTTAATTCCATCGATGCTCGCACGACCGATGCGTTCAGCGCTAAAAAGTGGGTTCTCGGGCCCTACGAGACGATCACCATCGACGGGTGGCAGGTGAACCAGCGGCAAGCCCGGAAGTTTTTCTTCGCAACGGAAGCCAAATCCTACGGGCAATGGCTGGGCAAAACGCAGAATCTCGGAATCATCACCGCAGTAGTCTATCGTGAGCGCGTCCGCTGGGACGAATATCAGGAGATCCGTCCGACTGCTCCCAAGGAGGACTTTTCTGAGCGTGGACCTTCAAGTAGCGACGGCGGGCGGGATGCGCCTCAGCGCCAAGCTGGAGCTGCGTCGAAGGGCTTCCGCCGGCAGCGCGGTCACAGAAGAAAACGGAAGACTACGCAGCGACTGGAATTGGACGAAGAACTCAACATGAGGTCCAATGGGTCCAGATGGAGCTAGAGCCCACCCCGGTGGCGACACTCAACTTGCGTTATGAGTTTCGGCCTGTGCTGGTGAGCATGGGGATTCTGCCAGCTTGGCAGAATCCGGACATCCTGTCGCGGCGGGAGCGAGCTCGTGGGTTCACCCCTTTTTGCCCGGAACCGTGATCCGTTCCGTCGAGCTCAAAGCCGGCAAGCACAAAAGCCGCGCAGCGCGGGCGCAACCTTCTCCGTAGAGTTCCCGGATTCGGTTCACGCTGCGGACCGGTTCTGCTTCACAGTCCGCAGCGTGAAACAGCATGCGAAAGGAAGTTCGAACGCTCTCACCGGCCCCTGGCAGTGGACTCGTTCAGTGCCTGGTCGAAGTCCTCGATGAGGTCGTCGGTCGCCTCAATGCCGATGGAAAGCCGGATCAAGCCATCGGCGATGCCCGCCCGCCGACGATCTTCGGCCGAAAGCCCTGCGTGTGTGGTGATCGCTGGCCGCGTGGCCAAGGTATCGACACCGCCGAGGCTGATGGCGATGAGCGGCAAACGCACCGACTGGAGGAAAACATCGGCAGCTTCGACGCCACCTCGCGGCTCGAAGCTCAAGACACCACCGAAGCCGGAAAACAGACGCCGAGCCCTCTGGTGCCCCGGATGAGACTCCAGCCCTGCGTAGTTGACCTGGGCCACGACAGGATGCCTGGCCAGAAAGCGGGCGATCGCCAGTGCGCTCTCGTTCTGATACCTGACGCGCAGTGCCAGTGTTTTCAAGCCACGGTGCAGCAAGTACGCGGCGTGCGGATCGAGAGTGCCTCCCAAGTGGTTTAACCGGTGAGTAATCTTTTCAACCCAGGCAGCCGCTCCCATCACGACACCGCAAACGATGTCTGAGTGGCCGTTCAGATACTTGGTGCCACTGTGCAGCGAAAGATCGAACCCCCATTCCAGCGGGCGAAAGTTCACCGGACTCGCAAAGGTGCTGTCGATTAGCGAGACCAGCCCATGGGCCCGGGCAAACTTCACCACCGCCTCCAGGTCGGCCACTTGCAGCAACGGATTCGTCATGGCTTCAACGTAGATCGCCTTCGTGTTGGGCTTCAGTAACGCCTGCCAGGTCTCGGGACGCTCCGCCTCGATAAAATCGTAGGACAATCCAAAAGCCGCGAAATCATGCGTGACGAAGTCGTGAGTGCCGCCGTAAAGAGAGTTTTGGATCAAGAGATGATCTCCTGACTTAAGCACGGTGAGCAGGCTCGTCGAGATGGCTGCCATGCCGCTGCCCGTCACCAACGCCGCTTCGGCATTCTCCAGCGCTGCCAGCTTCCGATGGAGCGCCAAGTGATTCGGCGTGTTGTTGAGACGAATGTATTTCAGATCGTGATAGCTGGTTTCGCCCTGGTATTGAAACATCGCCGACTGAAAAATGGGCATCGCAACCGCACCCAGGATGCGCGGCTCGGGCTCTCCGGCATGAATCAGTTTCGTTTCAAGGCTCTTCAACGGCTGTTTCACACTCTCCTCCTCCTGAGACGTGGTCCACATTCAAGAGCGCCAGAGGACTGGCGCAGTCCAAAAACAAAGGCAATACTAGAAGCATAGTCGAACCTGGATCTTGATAGCCATGCAAACTGGTCCGAATACGCTGCGCTCTTATTTTCAGGAGCACTTCTCGCATAGCGAGGACACTGCCTTTGTGGATCGTCATGGCTTGCGGACGTCACGCTGGTCGTATCGACAGATCGGAGAGCTGGCCGAAAGCTGGGCTGCCTGCTTGGCGGAACGGAACGTGGCGAAGGGAGACCGCGTGCTACTTTGGGCGGAGAACTCGGCTCATTGGGTAGCCGCGTTTTATGGCTGTGTCTTGCGCGGAGCGATTGTCGTTCCGTTGGATCCTGCTTCGGCCCCAGACTTTGCCGCGCGGGTCCATCAGCAGGTCGGTGCCAAAGTGTTGCTTGCCGACAAAGTCCCGGAATGCCAGCGCGCACTCGATGGCCTTCCCGCCCTGGCCCTACACCATCAGCCGACAGCAAGACCTGTACCGGCAGAGCCAGTCGAGCCTGACGATCTGGTGGAGATCATCTTCACGTCGGGAACCACCGCTGAACCTCGCGGAATCTGCCTGACTCACCGCAATCTGCTGGCGAACCTGCGCCCGATCGAGAAAGAAGTCCACCAGTACTCAATCTGGAACCGTTGGTTTCATCCAGTCCGCTTTTTGAATCTGGTTCCACTGAGCCACGTCTTCGGCCAGTTCATGGCCATTCTACTACCGCCGCTACTGCAGAGCGAGGTTCACTTCCAAAACACCCTGAACCCAGGCGAGCTGATTGACCGAGTGAAAGCAGAACGGATCTCAGTCGTGGTCGCCGTACCAAGGTTTCTTGAAAGCCTGAAGGAGAAACTGGAGCGCGATTCCTGCGTTCGAGGCATCGTAACCAAGGCAGACGTTTCGATGCTGCGACGCGTCTGGCGTGCCCGCCAGGTGCATCGCCGGTTTGGCTGGAAGTTCTGGGCCTTTGTTTCGGGAGGCGCCACCTTGCCGCCGGCCACGGAGAGGTTTTGGCGAACTTTGGGATTCGCCGTGGTCCAAGGTTATGGCATGACCGAGACAGCTGCTCTGGTGAGCGTGGCGCATCCGTTCAGGCCGAAGACAGGCTCGATTGGGAAGCGGCTGCCTGGAATGGAAATGAAGGTTGCGGCCAATGGAGAAATCCTCGTCCGAGGCGATAACATTTCGCCGGGGTTCTGGAACGGCGGCATCAAACCGCTGACCGATGCCGAAGGCTGGCTCCACACCGGCGACCTCGCACGCCCCACGGACGACGGACACCTATACTTTCAGGGCCGCCAGAAAGACGTCATCGTAACGGCCGCCGGCATGAATATCCATCCAGAGGACTTGGAGGCTTCCCTAAACCGGCAGGAGGGAATTCGCAGCAGCGCTGTCGTCGATATCGAGGGGCGGCAGGGCCCCGAACCGGTGGCCATTCTGCTGCTGCGCGATCCTTCGCAAGACCCGACGGCGGCTGTTGCTGAAGCCAATCAGGAATTGGCCCCCTATCAGCAAGTCCGACGCTGGCTGATCTGGCCCGAAGCGGATTTCCCACGGACACCGACGCAGAAAGTGCGCAAGCCAGCCCTCGTGGCGTGGATTCAGTCTCAGGAGAAGGACTCGGACGCTTCACGCGCGACATCGAGAACTTCAAGCACTTCTTTGGGCGCACTGATCGGCAGAGTTTGTAGCAACGTTCCGGCGAATCTCGACCGCTCGTCCCGGCTGGACTCGGACTTGAAGTTGGATTCCTTGGGACGGGTCGAGCTGCTGAGCCTGCTGGAGGAACAGTATCAAATCGACCTGGACGAACACCGCCTGAATTCTGCAACGACGATTGGGGAGCTGGAGGATCAGCTCAAAGATCGATGGGGACAGCTGCGACCGGACGAAATGAACGACGCTTCGAGTCGCGCAAAAGAGACGATCGATAAGCCTGCACTTCGAGGAGCCGAATCTGGCAGGCGCAGTTTTGCTCAAACTACCGGCACGCTGCCCTTTCCTTATCCCCGTTGGCCACTGTGCGAGGCGGCCCGCTGGACTCGCGCAGCAATGCTGAAGTGCCTCATCCTGCCAGTGGCACGGCTGCTGAGCCGCCTCGAGGTGTCGGGCCTTGAAGACCTCGATAGTTTGGAGGAGCCTTCTTTGTTGGTTGCCAACCATGTGACCAATTGGGATCCCGGAGTCATTCTGACGGCTCTGCCAGGCAGATTTCGAAACCGTATTGCGATTGCCATGGATGGAGAGCGCCTCCGCAGCTGGCGGTATCCTGCCCCCGAGGAAGGGATTGTGCGGCGCATCGGCCGGCGGTGTCTCTACTGCCTGGTGGTTTTGACCCTGAACGTTTTTCCTCTGCCACGGAGCAGCGGGTTTCGCAGGAGCTTCGCCTTTGCAGGAACGGCGATGGACCGGGGATTCCACGTGCTGGTCTTCCCTGAAGGGCGCCTGACGGAAGACGGCAATCTGCTGCCGTTTCGCAAGGGCATCGGCTTGCTGGCTGCGGGTCTGAATGCACCGGTTGTTCCGGTAAAGCTCGAAGGGTTGTTCGAGCTGCGGCGCCGTCCGAACCGAGGCCTCTGGACGTTTCTGTTGCATCCGGGAAAAGTCTCGGTGAGGCTGGGCGCCCCACTGCGATTCGAATCTGGGCAAGACGCTGGAACGATCGTGATGGAGCTGGAACAAGCCGTTGCGGACCTAGGAAAGTCTATACCGTTCGGCAGTGATTGAACACGGATCAAGCACGCTCTATCCGGTACAGCCTGATCACAACGGAGCCAGTGCCCTGATCGCAGCCTGCGACGATCGCACACACCCATCCAGCGGCCAAAAAATTCTGCGACTCAGGGAACCGACGAAAGCGCGGGACGACTTGGGCAACCCGATTCTTGCGGAGTGGCCGTATCTGCGACCATGAAGACGACAGCGTCAGAAGAACTGAGGGGAAGCATGACCCCCATTGAGGTCATCTGCAGGTCGCCGACTGCGCAGGACCGACGACCCGCTTCATGGTGAAAGTCTACCAGTTCTGCGGAGGATCCCAAACGACCACACGCGTGTAAGCATTCTTGGGAGCAATCCCTTTGCTGCCGTCAGAGTCCCGTTCTCCGTAGACGATATAGTAGATCGAAACCAGTCTCCCGTCGGCGCGCGAGACAGTGACCGGGTAGCCAAGGTCGCTGTGATCTCCGTCCCAGGCAAGCATCACGCGATCCGCCTCGCTCCAGGTTTTGCCCTCATCGCGGCTGAGCATCGCCTGAACCCCGTAAGGCTTGTTGCGTTCTCCGTAAGTGAGCAGGATATTGCCGGATTTCAAGCGGTGCAAATCACCCGGATGCTGGCGGTCCTTGGTGATGCGCACCGCGCTGCTCCAGTGATAGCCGTTGTTGGAGCTGACAGCGGTTGCCAGGTACCCCCCCCTCTTCGGATCGCATCACTGCCAGCAGACGGCCATCCCGCAGCGGCAGCATCGAGACTTCATTGAATCGCCTGGCAATGGCCGTTCGATCCCCCCACGTGAGACCACCGTCGCGGGATCGAACCAAGAAGCAAAAGTCACCGCGGCGCTCTTCCGGCTTGGACGGCTGC
>VFZK01000332.1 GCA_016871215.1 Acidimicrobiia bacterium
GATCAACCTCCTCAAGAAAGAACAAACCCCCAAGCAAGGCGTCAAAGGAAAGCGCCTCAGAGCGGGCGGGGACAACGATTACCTCCTCCAGCTCCTATTGGGCTAAATTTAGATGCGTTTGCCCTGGCCATGGGAGGTACCCGGCAGCTGGAGACACGAGGGCTTCGGAAACAATTCTCCTGGGTCAACGCGGCGGGGCCTCGATCGAAAGAGAGCAAGCACTTTACCGAGCCGTCATGAACGCCCTGTGCGGCCTTTGCAGCGCGGAGTCGATCGAAGTTCACACTCCGCTGTTGGAGAGCATCAAGCTGATCGCATTGACAATCTCCACGAGCCTTGGGTGTGAAGTTTCGAATCCCTCAACAGAGGCTGACAACCCTTTCAGCGAGATTTTCAGTAGTTGGGGATCGCGTTCCTTCCGGGTCGCTTCATGGGTGGACATTTCGGTGAAACCGGTAATGCTCTGGGCCTGCTCGGAATGCGTCTTGGAGAGTTCCCCGACCTCCGCCTTCAGCGTCGAAACCAAACCAAGCAGTTCTGCGCGCTGTTCCTGTGACAACATGGCTGCGTTGCCGAGCCTTGCTTCAATTTTGGCCAGTGTCTCTTCAATCATGTAGTCCTCCAACGGCCGTCGGCGTCATCTGCCCCAAGCGGCTTTCGCGATCCTGCCCGCATTATAGTCCATCTTGCCGCCTACACCGTTGCCGCACCGTCCGACAAGGAACTATGGGCTCCACGGTCTTTCGGCTATACTGATGGTCTTGGAAAGGGCTGGAATAGCGCACTGTTAATCACATGCGACGGATTTACCTCGATAACAACGCCACCACGCGTGTGGCTCCTGAAGTCTTGGAGGCAATGCTTCCTTGCTATCGAGATGCGTACGGGAATGCCTCCAGCGTGCACGCCTTCGGCCAGGAAGCGAAAGGATTGCTCGATACCGCTCGGCAGCGAGTTGCAAACTTCGTGAACGCCGAACCGAACGAGATCGTCTTTACCAGCGGGGGAACCGAAAGCGACAACCTGGCGATTCGTGGCGTGGTGGAGGCCTCGGCACGCCCCAGAAAGCACATCATCACAACCCGGGTCGAGCATCACGCTGTGCTCCATACTTGTGAAGCGTTGCAAAAAACCGGGGTCGACGTTACCTATCTGCCGGTGGATAGCGAAGGCCTGGTCAACCCGGAAGATGTTCGCAAGGCAATCGATCAGGAGACGATTCTGATCAGTGTCATGCACTCGAACAACGAAATCGGCACAGCGCAGCCACTCCGGGAGATCGGACAGATCGCCCTCGAGCATGACGTGTACTTCCACACCGATGCGGTGCAGGCCGCTGGAAAGGTCCGGTTGGATGTCGACGAGTGGGAAGCGGACTTGCTCTCGATTGCAGGCCACAAGTTCCACGCACCCAAAGGAGTTGGTGCTCTCTACGTGAGAAAGGGAACCCGGCTGAGGCCGCTCTGCTTCGGTGGAGCGCACGAGCGAAATCGCCGGGCAGGCACGGAGAACGTTCCACAGATCGCAGGGCTTGGCGCCGCTGCCGATCTGGCGGTGTCAGAGCTTGAAAAGCGCAGCCAAACGATCGCGGAGTTGCGAGATTATTTCGAGAACGAGGTGTTTCGGCGCGTTCCCGAAGTCGCACTCAATGGCAGCCGTGCGTCGAGGCTGCCCAATACTTCGAACTTGCGCTTCGAGCGGGCGGACTCCGAGGCCCTGGTGATCAACCTCGACTTGGAGGGCGTTGCCTGCTCCACGGGGTCGGCTTGTGCCTCAGGATCCATCGAGCCCTCGCACGTGCTTCTGGCCTTAGGGCTTCCCATCGAACAGGCATTCTCATCCGTTCGTTTCAGCCTGTCCCGATATACCACACGCGAGGAGATCGACACCGTTCTGGAGATTCTGCCTGGCGTCGTCAGCCGATGCCGGCAAGCCACCCCAGTGGGGGCCCGGCTGCATGCCAGAACATAGGCGCCAAAGGCCTGCGGCCGGCTGCGCCTCTGATCGCGTTTCACATCGTTTTCGCTGGAGCCGGCGAGTCCCAGAGCCCTCTATACGGGTGAGTTGTGCTCATGTCTGAGAAGATTGTTGTGGCAATGAGCGGCGGAGTCGACAGTTCCACGGCGGCCGCTCTCCTGCAGGCCCAGGGCTATGATGTGATCGGGCTCTCGATGCAGCTTTGGGACTACACGCGCACAGAGTCGGCGGCTGGCCAGCCCAGAGAAGGGCAGCCGAATTCAGGCACCTGCTGCTCGATCGACGACATCTACGACGCGCGACGGGTCGCCCGCTTTCTCAATGTCCCCTTCTACGTCGCGAACTTCGAGAAGGCCTTCGAGCAGGAGGTAGTAGCCCCCTTTGTCGAGTCCTACTTGGCCGGAGAGACACCCATCCCGTGCGTGCGCTGCAACACGTTTCTGAAGTTTGACTATCTGCTGAACCGGGCTGCGCAGATCGGCGCTGCCAAGCTAGCCACCGGACACTACGCCAAGGTTCGCTTCAACGAAACCACCCGGCGCTATGAGTTGCTTCGCGGTGCTGATGCCACAAAGGATCAGTCGTACTTCCTTTTCGAGATGACGCAAGCTCAGTTGCGCCGTGTCATCTTTCCTTTGGGAGGATTTCCCAAGAGCCAAGTTCGAGCGATGGCAGCGCGATACGGTTTGCCCGTGTTCGAGAAGCCGGACAGCCAGGAAATTTGTTTCATCCCAAGCAAGAACTACAGCGCGTTTGTCGAAAGTTACGTCGCGAAGTCGGAGCCGATGAGCTCAGAAGGCAGCGCCTCCGCGCTGCCGGAGGCCGCCCAAGCGCCTTCCACTGGTCCGGCGTCTCCGCATCGAAAGAGTACCCTGCGCTCGGGCGAGATCGTTTCGTCCGAGGGTGCCGTGCTCGGAAAGCACGGCGGCATTCATCAGTTTACCGTCGGGCAGCGCAAAGGCCTGGGCGTAGCTGTTGGCGAACCGCTCTATGTGATTCAGACCGATGCCGCAACCAACCGCGTCGTTGTGGGCAGGTCCGAAGAGCTGATGAAGCGCGCCTTGATCGCTCATAAGCTCAACTGGATTTCGATCGAAAGGCTCACTCAGCCGATCCGAGTCAAGGCGCAGATTCGCAACCGCCACGAAGCCGCCGCCGCAACGGTGCGCGATTCTGCAGATGGGTGCGTCGAAGTCTGTTTCGACGAGCCTCAGCGCGCTGTCACTCCCGGACAGGCCGTCGTATTCTACGACGACGAAGTGGTCGTTGGCGGGGGCTGGATCCGACGCGGTTTGTAGGCTGCAGCTTGTGTCCAACACAGGGTGCCGTCAAAGTCGTGAGCCCTCCCTGTCTGACGGTCGGGCTACTGAATAGCCGCATGGACCAAATCAGTAGCCCGCGCGTTAGAGGGTGTTTAGAAAGGCGTGGTTCAAGTAGTCAGCTACGTTTGTAGTCCCGGCTTCAGCCGGAACCACAGCATTTCCTTCCGCCTAAAGGCGGGACTACGAAGCAAAGCGCGCCTTTCTAAACACTCTCTTAGCAAGGGCTCGACCTCAAAGACTTACGAGACTTTGACGGGGCCCTGTGTCCACCAGAGCTGCTCTTGCTTTTCGCTACGCGTTCCCTGAAGCTAGAACTTGCGAATGAAGACAGGCATCATCCAGGACGACCTGTTCCTCCAGCACGACACCGGCACCTTCCACCCCGAGCGTAAAGAGCGGCTGATCGCAATCCGCGAAGGGATGCGCAACTACCCGCACAAGGACCGATTGCTGCCGCTCAAGCCGCGTCTCGCGTCTGAAGCGGAACTGCAACTCATTCATCCTCCGGCTTACATCCGCAACATCGAAGCCACCGCTGGCAGGCCTTCCACCCAGCTCGACCCAGACACCGTGGCCAGCGCCATGAGTTACGAGGTGGCCCGCTACGCAGTGGGCGGGCTTCTGACTCTCATCGACGCGCTGTTCGCCGGGGAGGTCAACAACGGATTCGCTTTCGTTCGCCCGCCCGGCCATCACGCCGAGCCGGATCGCCCAATGGGATTCTGCCTTTTCGGCAACGCCGCCATTGGCGCCGCATACGCCCTTCACAAATACAAACTCCGGAAGGTGCTGGTCATCGACTTCGACGTCCATCATGGCAATGGAACGCAGGAGGCGTTCTACAGCCGCAGCGACGTGCTCTATGTCTCAAGCCACCAGTTTCCGCTGTATCCCGGAACGGGCGATTTTTCAGAAACCGGGAGCGGTGCAGGCGCTGGATTCACGGTGAACCTCCCACTTCCCGCCAGGACTGGAGACGTGACTTACTACCGGCTTTACGAGGAGGTGGTGGCTCCAATCGCCACAAGCTACCGCCCGGACTTCATTCTGGTTTCGGCGGGCTACGACGCGCACGCCGACGATCCGCTGGCGGGCATGGAGGTCACTGCTGGCGGTTTCAGGGACCTCAGTCAGGTCCTGCGAAAGCTCGCTGAGAAGCTGTGCAATGGAAGGATTGTTTTCCTGCTCGAGGGCGGATATCACCTGAAGGCCTTGCAAGAGAGCGTGATCGAGAGCCTGAATGTCTTGACCGGGCAGCCCAACCAGGTTCCCCTTTCGAAGCCGGACGCCGTGTTTGAAGCTGTGCTGGCGCGCGCGCGCCAGGCGTTGGGTTCGTATTGGAAGTTCTGAGAAAGGCGCTTCGGCTGTGCCGCCTGTGTGTCACGCCGGCCGCGTCCGGTTATTTCTTCGGCGCGTAGTAGCCTTTCTTAACCTTCACGACCACGTCTGACCGATCCACCTTCACCGACAGCTTCCGAAACTCTCCATCCCTTTTCGTGTTGGTCGACACATAGCCCAGGTTATAGAGGCTCCGCAGCTCGGTGGCAATCTTGCTGAAAGCGCCGCCGAGTGAGTCCAAGCCGTCGGCAGCATAGAGGGTTCCTCCACTGGCCTCAGCCAAGTCCTTCAGATACCCCTTGCCCCTCATCGCTTCCATCTGAATCCGCCGGTCGTCATCATCGCGTTGCTGAGGATCTCGAGGGTCCACCGGGACGCGGCTCGGCACCGGGAAACGTGGGTTGCTGCCGCCTGGGAACGGGCCTCCTCCGGAAAGCCGGCGCATGTCGCGGCTGGTGTCGAAGAAGATCGGAAAGATCAACGCATCCACCTCCCTGGCGGCCTCGATCGTTTCCTTTGCCGACGTGGTGGGACTGGACGTGTCGACGCCGTCCGTGAAGAGGACCATGGCTTTTCGTTCTCGCTTCTGCTTGAGTTTCTCTTCGAGCGCCAGGTAGACGGCCTCGTACAACTGCGTGCTCTGTCCGGTGCGGGTTCGCTTGATGGCACGCTCGATGCCGCGCCGGTTGCTGGTGAAATCGGTCTCCAAATGAACCTCATCGTCAAAGGAAATAACCATCACTTCGTCGTCAGGATGAATCTGCTCGACGAAGCGGATGGCTTCATCCTGGATGCGCGCCAGCTTCCCCTCGGTGCTCCGGCTGGTGTCTAGCACGAGAGCGACGGCAAAGGGCGCGTCTACCGCGGCGAAGTTGGTGATTTTCTGTTCCACACGGTCTTCGTGAATCTTAAAGTTCTCCTTCTTGAGGTCGGTCAGACAATTCCCTGAAGGGCTGAGGACCGCGACCGCAACGTTAACGAGGTCGACGTCGACCTGCAGCGTATAGGGCTCTTCCTTCTGAGGAGACTTTGGATTGCCCTGCTGGCGGGCAACCGCTGGAGCAAATACCGTGGCTAGAAGCAAGAGGCTGAACAGCAAGGCATGTCGAAGACGCATAGATTTGTGAAGATGCACGAGGGACTTAGCAGGTTGTCGCAAGTCATCGTTCCGTATCATAGCGACCAGGCCAAGAAAAGAGAATTGAAGTCAACCTCCCCTCGAGGATCCTCAGGGTCCCGTCAGCGTTCCGAGCCCTCCCTCACGGTTGGCCTAGCTAGTTTCTGTCGCGAAACTCGGAAGCCCTTGCTGGGACGGGTTCTTAGAGTTTTCTTGGCCTCTGAAATCAACGCCTTCTAACCGCGCTTTGCGAGGCGTTGGCCGCGGGGCGGTTTCCGGAAAACC
>VFZK01000333.1 GCA_016871215.1 Acidimicrobiia bacterium
ACAACATTCAACAATGGATTCGCCTCGTGTGGCGGCCCCAACAACAGCTCGCTCCGGTTGCCGCTCGAGCGGCCTAGGGAGAAGTGTGTCTGGTTGCCGGTCAAGCCCCGAAAAGGGGGCCCAACGGGGGCCAGGGAAGTGAACAACATGCTCTGAACCTTTCACAATCCAATTCGACCTGACCGGTTTTCAACAAAAACCGGTCGAAACGAAAGTTCCCGTGCCGGAAAATCGATTTGTTCACAGCTTCCCGCGCAGGGGAGAGGGGGGCTGAAGTTTGAATATGGGGTTGGACGCGATTTGATAGAGTCTAGAAGGTGGAAATCCAGCCCATAGCCCTCAAGCGGCACGTCGTCCAGCGCAAGCTTCGCCGCTCCTTCACTCCAGAAACACGAATTCGTTCAGGTTCATCAGGACCAGGCACAGATCAACCAGGGTCCCGACAAGCTTTCCGTGATCAGGCGTTCTCGGAAACCCAGCACCCGCGTCCAAAACAGACGGCTTCAGCGAGGCGAACGTCAGCTCCTTCGCCGCCGGCTTCGACTGGCGCAGAAACGCGACGCACTGCGTTTTTTCCAAAGCAGAAGGGGCTCGCTGGAACACGAACTGGAAAGCCTGGTCCACTTGCTTTTCAACGTCCTGCCCCACCCCTTCCTCTATGCGCTTGGCCAAAGCCCGGCTCTGGGCGTGGGAAAACCTGCTGTTGAAAAGCGCAAACACCTGCGGCGCCACGGTCGAAACGGTGCGGACCGGACAGCTTTCGTTGATGTTGGGCCCGTCGAAAACCGAAATCATCGGCTCCTGCAGCGAACGGCACTGCAAGAGGTAGAGGCTTCGCCGGTTCTGCTCCTCAGGCGGAGAAGGCTGCCACCAGGTGCCGGCCTGCTGCAGGAGTGCCTCTTCGACTTCAGGGAAGAAGGGCGGCCCGCCGAGGGTGTTTTGCAATTTGCCGCTGACGGCAAGCATGCTGTCGCGGATGACTTCAGACTCGAGACGGATGGGTTTCCGGCGCCACAGGTAGCGAACGTCGCTGTCGGCCTTCTCGTACGCGTCCTGATGGGCGTTGCGCATCGATTGGCGGTAGACGTTGGACTGAAGGATCAACCGGTGCATCGTCTTGACACTCCACCCGCTCTCGACAAACTGCCAGGCCAGCCAGTCGATCAATTCGGGATGCAGCGTGCCGGCGCCGTTCTTTCCAAAATCGCTGGGCGTCGCCACCAAGCCTTCGCCGAAGTGGTATTGCCAGATGCGATTGACCATCACGCGAGCGGTGAGCGGATTGTCGCGGCTGGCCATCCATTCAGCCAGCACCTTGCGCGGACTGCCGCCGGAAGAGCGGATATCGAGTCCTTCCAGGCTTGCCGGGTTCGAGTTCCCGGTCACCGCACTGAAGAAACCCGGCTCCACCGGATCGCCTCTCAAGGTGAAGTTGCCGCCTTTCAAAACATAAGTCGTGGGTGGCGCGGGGTCAGTTTCGCCAAATCCTTCGGAAGCGACGTAGGCAGTGGGTTTGTAGTAGTCGGGTGAGTTCGGATTTCCAAAGCGGGCCGTCTGTTTGCCAAACAGCTTCAGCTGCTTCCTCTCGTCTTCGCTGTAAAGGTTCTCGCGGGGAAACGGCGTCCGACGCAGGTCGTCCACCACCCAATCTTTCAAGTCCTGGGGCGCCATCAAGGCGAGATGCTTCTCGGCACGTTCCTTCAACCCGGCCTTCAGCTGGTCTGCTCTTTTCTGCCAACCCGCCAGGAGCTGCTCCCAGGCTTGAGCCTTCGCCTGCCACAGCTCAGGCTGCTGCATGGGCAACTCATATTGAGTGAACGGAAGGCCGCTCGGCCCTGCCTTCAATCCGGAGAAGAAGGCTTCGAAACGGTAGTAATCGCGCGTTGGGATGGGATCGTACTTGTGGTCGTGGCAGCGGGCACAACCCAAGGTGAGCCCCTGGAATACCGCGCCCGTCGTGCCGACGACGTCGTTGAGAAAATCGCGCCGCGTCGCGCCCGCCTCGGTGCGCTGTACGTACACCCATTGGTGAAGAAAGCCGGTGGCAATCTTCCCTTCGGCGCCATAAGTTCCGTAAGTGTCGCCCGCAATCTGCTGGCGGATGAAGCGATCGTAAGGCATGTCTTGATTGAAGGCGCGCACGACGTAATCTCGATAGCGCCACAAGTGCGGGCGGGGGTAATCGATCGCTTCTCCTAAAGTGTCGGCGTAGCGCACCAGGTCGAGCCAGTGCCTGCCCCAACGTTCGCCGTAGGCTGGGTTGGCGAGCAGACGGTCGATCTCACGCGCGTAGGCGTCTGGCGCTGTGTCACCGAGAAAGCGCTTCGTGTCCTCGGGCGTGGGTGGCAGCCCAATCAAGCCGAAGTAGATGCGCCGCAGAAGCGCCCGGTGCGAAGCCACGGGCGCGGGTTCCAAACCTTTCGCTTCCAGCTTGGCCAGCACAAACGCGTCGATTGGGTTCCGAATCCAGTCTTTGGCCTTGACTGGTGGCACCTGGGGTTCGGTTAGCGGAGTCCAGGGCCAGGAGCGGTGCTTGACCGCACTTGATCGATGAGGTTCAACTTTCAACTGGTCGATCCATCGGGCAATCAAGGCGATCTTTTCTGCAGGCACCGGCTCGCCGCTAAGCGGCATACGAGGGGCTCTATGGCCCCGCAGCCGCAGGATGAGCGGGCTTGCTTCGCTTTTTCCCGCGATCACGGCTGGACCATCGAGCGATCCGCCTTTGAAAACCGAAGCCTCCGATTCCAAGTCGAGGCCGCTTTGATGGGATTGAGCATTGTGGCAGGAGACACACTGGCGATCGAAGATCGGGCGAATGTCTGACTCGAATGAGAGGTCGCCGCCGAGAGCCAATGGCCCAAGACAAAACGCGAGCACGACAAACGAAAGAATACCGCGAATGATCGTCATGACTAGGGTTGGCGCGAGCGACTTAGCTCGCGCCCGATACATTTCGATTCCAAGACGCCTGGGAAGGTACACAACATGATCGCAAACCAGGGGTCTGAGGCGCAACAGGATTTTCGGCCTTCCGTAGCGCTGACCTGCGCTACCTGCAGGTCTGCGATTTGCAAGCTGACGAGCTGGCACGGACTGACGTTCAGACCCAGTGAGCACCGAGAGTCGGCGAACCTGGCGAGTTCACAACTGGTTTGATGAACTTCAGCTGCTGTGGCTCGTTTGCTTTACTGCCGAAGACCCGCACGAAACGCGGGATCTGCGCTACAGGACCGCTGGTTACATCGTATGCAGAATCCGCGGCACAGCGTCGCCCGTTTGTTCTGAACTTCGCGGTTCACCGCCGCGCGGACCGCTCCAGCATCCGCCGGGCCTCTTCGAGTTGCGGATCGAGCCGTAGCGCTTCACGATAAGAAGCCATGGCGAGGCTCACTCTGCCTGAGGCTTCCAACGCGCAGCCCAGGTTGAAATGGGCCAAAGCGTGTGCAGGGTCGATTCGGATCGCTTGGCGGAAGTACGCCTCAGCCTGTTTGAAATCTTCGCGGCCGCCATAGATCCTCCCCAGAGAGTTATGGGTTTCGGCCGTGTCGGGATCGATTTGCAGCGCGCGTTCCAGGTGCAAGATAGCCTGCTCGACCTTGCCCTGCTGCATCCGTACGATTCCCAGGTTCGCGTGAGCGTTCGCGAATGCTGGATTGCGCCGCAGCGCCGTTTCAAAATGCGCAATGGCCAAATCAGGCTGCTGCTGGCGCGCTAGAAGGATGCCCAGGTTGTTGTTGGCCTCTGCGTGACTGGCATCGACGCGCAGCACCTGTCGATAATACTCGATCGCCTGCTGCGGGTTTCCTTGCGTCCTCTCGATCTCAGCGAGGTTGTAGCCGGCCAGCGCCAGCTCCGGGTCGCGCTCGAGAGCCATCCGGAAGTTAACCCGCGCCTGCTCTGGCTGTCCAGCCTGCATCTGCGCCAGCGCGAGCTTGACGAATGGCTCGGGCGCGGCAGGCTGCTTGCCGCCTAAAGCTCCTTTCAGCCGGACGAGGCCCACACTCTGATTGGATTTCGCCAGGACCTGGGCAATGCCCAGAAAGAGTTCTCTTTCCTCTGAAGGTAACGCTTCGGGGTGATAGAGCACTACCTCTTGAGGTTCGAAGGCGTAGCTTTCCTTTCGCGGCGCCACAAGATTTGCACGCGGGGGGTCTGGCTGAATCCAGTGGTCCGTCATGACCACATGCACAACGTCTTCGGTGCGTCGTTTTGGCATGTGGCATTTCGCGCAGTCGAGGCTGTTCAATGGACCAAGGTGCGCTGCGCTCCGCCGGGTAGCAGAGGTTCCGTGCGCAGGGCTAGGATTCGAACCGGCTGTCTTCGCTCGCGAAGCTTCCGGGTGGCAGCTGAGACAGGCGTCGCGGACTTGCGCGGCTGCCTCGCTTCCACGCGCAATTCGGTGTGGATCGTGACAAGTGGTGCAGGTGAGCTGCTCGCCAGTCTTCAGAAAGCAGGCTGACTGCCGCAGACGGTAGGCAGCACTGTCAATCTCGAAGCGGTCCTTGAGGGGACTGGTCGAGGCTCGATCGAAATGCACGATATACTCGTCTAACGACTCGCCAGGCCGGTACGAGTAAACGGTCCGTCCGAAACGCAACACCGAGCGACCCTCGGCTTCGGGGAGTGTCGTTTCGAGGTGGCATTGCATGCAAATGTCCATCTGGAGGCGCTTGTCGAGCCGAGCCGGGTTTACGATGGCTCGCCTCACCTCATCAACCTGGCTGGTCTTGCCTGCTGCCAGTTCCAAGTGGCGGCTGCCCGGCCCGTGGCAGCGCTGGCAGTCGATGCCCTCGGGCAGTTCCTTCGGAAACGTATTCTCATGGCCATATCGGTCTGATTTCTCAGGGAGCGGCGGATACGCGTTGTGGCAAAACATGCAGTTGTGGGTCACTTTGCGGGAGAAGTCGTCGTGGCGTGGCCGGTCATAGCCGGGACTCATTGCCCAGCGCCGTTCTTGCGGATACCAGCTCACCGGCAACTGCGTGAGGACGCCGCCTTCCGAGAGGTTCAGATACGTTCGTGCGTGGTTGCCTGAGCCGATGACGTAGGTCACTTCCTGCTCGAAGACGTTCGTCTCGCGGCCTCGCGAGTCCAATTGGTGGCGTCTTTGAAAAAACCGGCCATCGCGCTGAAGCATGCGGTAGTGGCGGTTGGACAGGGCGTGAAAGAAACGATTGTTGGCCGTGTAGTCTTCGATAACGTTGCTGGCCGCCGGCCGGTATAGCGAGCGGGCCATGCCGCTCTGCCGATAGGCTTGATAGATTTCCTGATGGCAGCCCTCGCAAACTTGCGCCTCGACATACTGCGCTGGAGTACCTGGCGGCGCCGTGCGCGAAACGGGCTGCTCCTGTTTCTGAAACCCGCAAGCTAGCGACACGCTCAAGCAGGCCAGCACAAAAAACAGCTCAATCGAAAATCGACGCAACACCGGCATGCTGGGAACGTTGCCCAAAACACACCTCTAGTGCAAACTCGCGGTTGGTGCGGATCTGAGGTACGCAGAGCGTTACCGCCATCGGCGCCTACAAAACCGCAAACGTCGCTCGCGTCCTCTCAGCGCAGATCCCGCCCTTTTGCGGCCCCATTCCGTCATTCCCGCGGAAGCGGGAATCCAGCACAGTTCTCACTTGACTACACCGCTTGTTCCGAAAAACAAACACCCCAGGTTCCGCTTTCGCGGGAACCTCGAGATTGGACATTTTGCAAGAAATTCACCAAGAGGATACATCACTATGGTCTTCGCTCTTGGGACCGCCAAGCGCCACGCTTCGTCGCCAATGATTAGCATCAAAGCAACGAGGCGAACGTGGGAGCGAACCTCTGGGCCACGACCGTTGCTGGACGGGGTTCTGGTCGCCGTCCGGAGGCCGGCTCCCACTTTAGAAATGTCCAAACACTAGTGTCCAGCTGTTCGAGCCTACAGTGTCTGCAAGTTGTTCATGTCAGTTCAGTAACGGGAGTTTTTGGTAGTGACCGATTTCAATTTTCTTCACTCTTAGGAAGATCCACCCGGGAGTCAGTTTTGTCAC
>VFZK01000334.1 GCA_016871215.1 Acidimicrobiia bacterium
CGCGGGGGGTGAGTATCACACCGTGGCCTTGAAGTCGGATGGCACCGTGGTGGCGTGGGGAAGCAACGGCCATGGCCAAACCACCGTGCCCGCCGGCCTGAGCGGCGTGGTGGCCATCGCGGCGGGTTCCAGTCACACCGTGGCCTTGAAGTCAGATGGCACCGTGGTGGCGTGGGGATTAAACAACTATGGCCAAACCACCGTGCCCGCTGGCCTGAGCGGCGTGGTGGCCATCGCGGCGGGTGGGTATCACACCGTGGCCTTGAAGCTAGATTGATGACTTAGCGAGCCTGGCCTGGGCCCGGCTGTATTCCAGCTCAACCTCTCACCGCGCCACCTGCACGCGCCGGGTGAGCAAGCCGTCCACCGCGCCAGCTCGGCAGCCGTCGTCCCCTTTAGCCGCCCCCTATCACCAGACACCCTCGCGGCGTGGAATTCAGTCACGCAGACCGGATGGCTATTCAGCGGGCGCAAGGCTGGCTGGAACTGAAACTGCCCTTGGAGGCCAACGAGGAACTGGACGAGGTTCAGCCCCAACTCCGCGCCATTACACCGGGGGCTGTCCGATTCGCAAAGGCCAAAGGGTTTAGGGGTGCGGTGTGAGTGAGGCCACGCGGCGGGAGCCCTGACTGCTCAGGGCATCACAAGCTCATAGTGCGGCTTTGACTGGCTTGAACTCGCGGGCCCTCTTTTGCCCCTCTGCCCTTAGCTCAGGCGTAAGCACGCGCTCTATTCGCTCAATGCCTTCCCTGGCAAGCTCAAGACCCTGCGCGCCCGCTAGCAAATACCACTTGTATGCCTCCACCTCGTCTTTCGCCACGCCTCGCCCGTTGACATACATGAGGCCGAGGTTGGATTGCGCCTCGGCAAGTCCCTGATCGGCCGCCTTGCGAAACCACTTCACCGCTTCCGCCCCGTCTTTCGCAACGCCTTCGCCGTTTTCATACATGAAGCCGAGGCCGTGTTGCGCCCCGGCATTTCCCTGATCGGCCGCCTTGCGATACCACTTCACCGCTTCCGCCCCGTCTTTCGCAACGCCTCGGCCGTTGGCATACATGACGCCGAGGCCGTGTTGCGCCCCGGCATCTCCCTGATCGGCCGCTTTGCGATACCACTTCACCGCCTCCGCATAATCTTTCGCCACGCCTTGGCCGTTGGCATACATGAAGCCGAGGCCGTGTTGCGCCTGGGCATATCCCTGATCGGCCGCCTTGCGATACCACTTCACCGCTTCCGCCCCGTCTTTCGCCACTCCTTGGCCGTTGTCATACATGAGGCCGAGGTTGCATTGCGCCTGGGCATATCCCTGATCGGCCGCCTTGCGATACCACTTCACCGCTTCCGCCCCGTCTTTCGCAACGCCTTGGCCGTTGGCATACATGAAGCCGAGGTTGTATTGCGCCATGGCATCTCCCTGATCGGCCGCTTTGCGATACCACTTCACCGCCTCCACCTCGTCTTTCGCCTCTCCTTCGCCGTTGGCATACATGAAGCCGAGGTTGAATTGCGCGTCGGCAAGTCCCTGCTCGGCCGCCTTGCGATACCACTTCACCGCCTCCGCCTCGTCTTTCGCCACTCCTTGGCCGTAGAAATACATGGAGCCGAGGTTGTTTTGCGCCATAACATCTCCCCGCTCAGCCTTCGACTTAATCTCTTGCACCGGGTCTTTCGAGCAGGCTTGGAAACTCAAGGAAAGGGCGCAGAGGAGAGCGGGCAGGAGAATCTTCACGGTTTCGATCCTACGCCAACCGCGCCAAACCGATCAAGCCGATCCGGTCATTTCGGCTTGGGAACGTGTGGCATGAAGCGCGCAGCGTCAAAAAGCAATTTCCTATCAGTTGAGCGTGTCAGCCCATTCGCCGCAGCGACGGCTGTCACTCCGAGAAAGGCTCGGCGATCACACACGCTGGCACCTTGGAGTCGCGAAGTTCCCAGACGGCGTCAACTTTGAAAAATACTCAGACCGGCGATGATGCGTCCCAGATCGAAGACGAGTACCACGATGGTTTGCAACAGAGTGATTCCCGAGGCGACCGCGAACACGCTGGGCAGCCACCAGAGTTCCAATTTGCGATTGATGCGCGCCGCTTCCGGCTGACGCGGATCGTACAAGACGTCCACGCGGTCACCCACTCGCACCGGACACGAGCTGTGGCCTATGTTTGAAGTGAATTCGATTGTTGTACCCGTTGAGTCGGCAAACTGAAAAACGGGATAGAAGAAAATCTGTCCCTCGCGATTTTTCGTTCGAATCGAAACCACGATTCCAGGCGCGGACTGGCTCGATTGCAGGAATCGTCGCGTGCGCATCCACGTCACGCATCCCGCAACACCGGCCGCGACTGCGAACGCCAGGTTTATGCCCGCGATGATCAACGTTGCGATGTGCATGGGATGACTCAGTAATCCAAAGCGTGCGGGTTCGCGTATATCTCTTCGACGGCGAGTGTCTTCACGCTCGGAAAATGCGCGGGCAGACCCCGTTGGGCAAGGCTCAAAGGCGAGTTCGGCAGGGCCGGCGAATCATAATTGTCAGGAAACCCAATAAACGGTGGTTTCCGGTTGTAGGCCGGCGAACACATTTGCAGATTCATAATATCCGGCCCGGATTTCAGGCGGTATTTTGATGCGTCAGCCTTGGCAAGTCCGGCGGATTGAGGGCGAAGGGCAAAGGCAATGCGAGCGCCGTTCGCTCGGCTGGAGCCGTTCCAGCGCCGTCTGCTCGATTTACCTCGCGGCGAGCTTCTCGGACTTGACCTCCCGGCCCAAAAACCATTCCATACTCACTAATGGCGATTGAATGAGCGAACACCACCTGTCGCAATTTCCAACCGACGATTAAAAATCAACAATTATGAACAAAAAATGTGTCCAGTGCGGCAGCCTAGGAGAGGGGAAATTCTGCGGCAAGTGCGGAGGCAAGATGGAGGACGTTTCATCCGGCTCAACGCAGCAGGCCTCTACTCCGATCCGCGTCGTTACTAAGGTGGACCCCAAGCTACTCAAGGATAGCAAGATCGTCTGGTCGCTTGAGCCCCAAGTGATCGCACAAAGGCTGTCGGAAGACAAAATGGCGGCGTTGGGGGGGGCCAAGGGTATTGTTATTCGGGAGGGAACGCGGGCATTGATTTTTGCCGATGGAAAGCTACTGGGCGAGTTCACCCAGGGAGAATATGATTTCCGAGATGCACTGGCCAGTGGAGTGGCTCCGGCAAGTCAACCTGCGGTGGTCCGAGTTGGAGGGGTGATGGGCGCGTTGCGAGGGCTCGCCTCATGGACCGGGCGCATGCTGCTCGGGGAAAAAGTTAGCGCCGAGGAGGCCCGACGCCGTCAGGAACAGCGCGAATTGGAAAAAGCCGCTGCTGGGGCTCCATTGGCCAGTCAGCCCGAGTTCCACGGTTTGGTTGACAGTTTCCTCAGCGCGGTGCAGGGGAAAAAGGCAATCGCAGTGGTTTTGGCTAGGTCGGATGATTTCCACCTTTTCTTCAAGTATTCGCAACAGGCAACTGCGGATCTACGGGCTGACATCGGAGTGGATTTGCTGGTTAGGGTTAATGACCTGACGGATTTCTACCGGGACTTCCTGATGGACACTTTTGTCCTGACCACGGGGAACCTCTCCTCAAGATTGAGTCCACTGTTGGAGTTGGATGTGGCGGAGACGGTCAAGACGGTCAGGGTGGAACAGATTGCCAATAACAGGCAGATCAACGACGCGATCGAGGCCCGCTTCACCAAGGAGCTTCAACGCACCATGCCCAGTATCAAGGTCAGCCGGGTTTTCAAGCTCACGGCCAACCGTGAGGAGATTACGGAACTGGAACGGAAGCGCGAGCGCCTGACCTTGTCTGAGCGGGAGTTAGACCTACTGCAGGGGCAGAACGAATTTGCCAACCGGCTCCGGGTGGAGGAGACCAAGCAGCAGCTGCTGGAGACTGGCTCGGATGTCGAACTGGAGAAGAAACTACGCGAAATCAATAAGGATAAAATCCTCAACGACCAGCAGTTCGACCAATGGATGGAACGTTTGAAGCTGGATCGCCAGTTGACCACGGCGCGCACGGACGACGAGCGCGAGGGAGTCCTGCAGGAGTTGCGGAAGCGGGAACTCGTGCGGGAAGAGGATCTGGAGGTGCTGCAGGGCCAGAGCGAACTCCGGCGCGGGCACCTTTTGGAAATATTCGAGCTTCGCCAGCAGTTGGATGCTGACCGGCTGCGCCTCGAAATCGACCAGGATTTGGGCGAGAAGCAACTGGACCTCGAGTTGGCTCGCCGCCGAAAAAACCTGCTGGCGGACCTGGATTTTCTCGGCCTGGAAGGCAAGGCGGACCAGCTTCGCGCCGAGCAGGAACTGGCCCGGCAAAAAATTGCGGATGACTACCAAGACACTCGGCGTGACCGCGGCCGCGAGCATCGGCTCAAGGACGTTGACGCCGACCAGCAGGAGCAACTCCGGCAGTTGGATGTGGCGCAGCGCGCGCAGACGCTGGCGCAGTCTGCCCGACAACAGGAGCACGAGCGTGAGATGGCTGAACTGCGCGAAGTCAAACGCGCCGAGAAAGAGCTGTTGGAGGCGGAGGCCCAGCGTTGGGCGGGCATGAGTGTCGAACAGATCATGGCCGCCAATCCCAACCTCTCCGCTGAGGGTGCCAGAGCGCTGGCTGAGCGTGGTAACTCAGCCAAGGCTGAAGAGTTCGCCCGAATGCAGACCGAGTCGGCGAGACAGTCCAAAGATGAGATGAAGGAGATGATGCGCCAGCAAATGGAGAGCCAGGAACGCATGATGCGATCCATGCTGGAATCCAACGCGGCGATAGCCGGCGCCCAAATCCGGGCCAAGGATTCCGAAATTGAGCGGGTCGCCGGTTCAGCCGACCGCGCCGAGGAGCGCATGACGCGAATCGTCACAGGAACCGTTGGCGCTGTCTCTGGGAAATCAGCCCCGAGCAGCGGGGCCGGCAAGAAGTTCTGCACAAGCTGTGGTCATTCATTGGACGCTGATGCTGTCTTTTGCCCCAAGTGCGGTGCAAAACAATAAAGGAAAAAGCAGACAGCCGCCATGGCTGATCCTGATTTGACAATCCGCGAAGGCCAGCTGCCCGCCGCCGGGGACGTGACCGTGCGGGAAGGCGCGCCGGCGACCGACCTCACCGTGCGGGAAAGCGCGGGCCCGGGCGTGGGCGGGTCATACCTCAACCTGGTTCCGGGCGGGGCGTTCCTGAGTTACCAGTTGGTCAAGCCCCTGGAAGTCAGCAGCGGCGAGGCCGACCTGTGGTTCGTGCGGAAAGGCGACACGGAGTATGTGCTCAAGCTCTACCGCTTCGGGATCGCGCCCAAGGCGGCCCTGACGGAGAAACTGCAGACGCTGGCCGCCGCGCACGTGGTCAAAGTGGAGGCGCAGGGGCGGCTGGGGAACCGGGCCTATGAGATCCTCGAGAAGATCGCGCACGGAGACCTGCGGCAATTGCTGGGCCGGCCGCTGGCCGAACCCCGGGTCAAGGCCGTGCTCGAAGAACTGGCAGCGGCGGTGCAGCACCTGCATCAGGAGGGGATCATCCACCGGGACCTCAAGCCGGCGAACATCCTGATGCGCACCCGGGAGCCGCTGGACCTGGTGCTGACGGACTTCGGGATCGCCAGTTTGAGCGAGGCGGCGATGCACCTGACCAGCGCCAACCGGACAGCCAGTTACAGTGCGCCCGAGGCGTTGACCGGCGTGGTGAGCAAGGCCAGCGACTGGTGGAGCGTGGGGGTGATGGTGCTGGAACTGTTGAAAGGAGTGCATCCCTTGGCGGGGCTGAGCGAGCAAGTGATCAACTTCCAACTGGTGAGCAAGGGGATCGCGGTGCCCAAAGATCTGGGGGCGGACTGGGCGGAACTGCTCAAGGGCTTGCTGACCCGCGACCACGAGAAGCGGTGGGGCGGGGCGCAAGTGCAGCAGTGGCTGGCCGGGCAGAGGAATCAGGCGACGCACTACGAAGGCGACCGGCAGGAGGCCCACACGCACAAGCCATATCAGTTTGGCGG
>VFZK01000335.1 GCA_016871215.1 Acidimicrobiia bacterium
CCGTGGGCCTTCAACCAGCGCTCGATTCCCCCTCGATCGGTGGCACTCAGCGTCAGTGGAGGCAAAACCATCGGCATGCCCAGACAATAAACTAATTTCCTGTTATTGCCCAGTTAGTTGTTGGACATTATACTAGTAACCCTTGCATCACACGGATCTCGACGCTTGGCCAAGGCGATCGGCCCAGGCCGCCACACTGGCGCTGAGCTCCCGCAACACATCGCGATCGCTTCGACCCAAGCGCTTCGGCACGACGAACGAATGGTCAGCACCTTCGATCACGTGCAGTTGAGCATGATCCCTTAGGATGTCACAAACTGGACGCAAGAGCTCGAGTTCAGCTAGTTTGTCCCGCGTGCCTTGTAGAAATAGCATCGGCACCCCAACGCGCTGCAGATGACGGGCGCGCTCGACGGAAGGCTGGCCTGCCGGGTGCAGCGGAAATCCAAAGAACACGACTCCCTGTACCATCGGAAGCAGGCTTTGGGAAGCTGCAGTCGAAGTCATCCGTCCACCCAGCGATTTACCACCCGCGATGAGAGGCAGATCTGGAGCCGCCTCGGCACCCGCTTTCACCGCTGCTTCAACCGTTTTCACCAGCACAGCGGGCGGATCTGGCCGCCCGCCGCCCTGTTCCATGTAAGGGAATTGGTAGCGGAGCGTCGCGATAGACCGTTCTGACAACTCCTCAGCGACAGCCGTCATGAAAGGATGATGCATGCCGGCTCCTGCTCCGTGGGCAAACACGAGCAACCAGCGAACCTTCGAAGGGCGCAGCAGAACGGCTGAGACACTGCACGCACCTTCGCTGACGGCAAACTGAAGTTCGGTGCGAAAGGAAGGAGACATCGGAAAGGCTGATTCACGTTGGCCTGCTGCTGCTCTGTCTGGCACCAGCTCCTCGCGCTTTTTCTCGGGGTCGACTTCGCGACAAAAAAATACCCGGTGGAGTAAACCTCACACCGGGTAGTAGAAGAAAGACCACCGACCCGCACTAGGTCTTCAAGAAAATGATCAGCAACGTATACAGAGCCAGCGATTCGATCAGCACCAAGCCCAGCAACAACGCAAACCGAATGGCAGGAGCTGCGCCCGGATTGCGCGCCAGACCTTCGCAAGCTGCCGAGATGGCCTTGCCTTGCGCCAGTGCGCACAGCGAAGAAGCAATGGCCATGGCGAAGCCGGCCGTGATGACGTTCCACTGGACGCTGCCGCCGTGTGCTGCCGCCTCTCCCTGGGCGAACAAAGGTGAAGCGACCAACAGCGTCACCATGGTGAGTAGTGCCATACTGGAAAACCGTTTCATGGTTTCCTCCTTTGATTGGAATCAACCTGCATCTGCAGGTTGTTATTAATGCCTCACGGAGGTGGTTACCGGAAACCCCTCGTGCATTCCGGTCTCACGCGTGAAGCAAAACTTGGCGACTGGAAATAACCTTCCGTCCGCGACCATTTCCCGGTTTCAGTGCTCCTCGGCTACGGCGCCGGCGACGTAGATCATGGTCAGCACCATAAAGATAAAGGCTTGTAGAAAGCTGGTAAAAATGGCCAGCCCCATAATGGGCAAAGGCAAGACGAGCGGTAACAGGCTAAAAAACACAGCGATGATCAGCTCCTCGCCGTAGATATTTGCGAAGAGACGAACGGTCAATGAAAACGGCCGGGCCAGGTGGCTGATGATTTCAATTGGGATCATCAGAGGCGCCATCCAGGTAACGGGTCCACAGAAGTGTTTCAGATAGTGCAGCAGGCCTTGCTTTCTGATGCCCAGGTAGTTGTAGTAGAGAAAAACGACTAGCGCACATCCAGCGGTCACATTCATATTGCTCGTAGGTGGTAGAAATCCCGGAACCAGCCCCACGATGTTCATCATGAAAATGAACAGCCCGAGCGTTGCGATCATCGGCAGGTATTTCTTCGCTCCGTGTCCAATGATTTCTTCAAGCTGGCTGTTCAGGAACTCGACGATCAGTTCCAGAATCTGCTGCACCTTTCCAGGCCTCTCCATCGAGAATGAGCGCCGCATGAGCGGGAAAAAGACACAGCAGAAGAGAAAGATGATGACGGCGAACACCACGTGATCGGGAATGACTTTTTCCGCTGGAACATAGGTCTTTCCGAACCACCCGCAGACTGCCGAACAGAAGGCATGCTTCAAAGGCGCAACCAGCGGCCCAACCAACCGGTTCGCCTGCTCGGCAATCAGAAAGCTATGCTCTTCCATACCACTCCTCGATGAGAGTTTTGATCACAAGATGCAGGCACTCGAAGAGGACAGCAGCGACAAAGAGCAGGAGACCCAAGATCGCACCCCTGGCCTCGAAGAATTGAAGGCGAAAGATAGCATACAGGGTACCCCCGATCAAGCCATACCGCAGGAAATACTTGAAGATCACTCCACGTCCGGAAGGCAACTGTCGCGGCGTCGCATCGCTCGCGATGCTTCCGATCAAGCGATCCACACCCTGCTTCATCCAGCGAAAGTTGAGGTAGGAAATCACGGCCCCCAGCAAGAAGCTGATCGCGAACCTCCAAGACGCACTTAGGAGCCCCCAAGCCATCGTTAATGATCCTAGAACCACGCTGACGCGGGTCAGCCGATTCTCGATGTTCGCATAGTAGGGATCGTTGAGGAGATCCTGGCTATTGGGAATCATTCCCTTCCCGTTCGATTTTGCGCACCACTTTGAAAAGGTTGATGAATGCTGCAGCGATGCCAAACAGCAGAAAGATCAGCTTGAACGCGGTCCGCTTCCCAGTCCACAGATCGAGAAAATACCCGATGCCATAGCCGATCGCGATGCAGGCAGGAAACATGATCCCGACTGAAAGTAAGTCGCCAAGGCTCTTGTACTTTGAGAGCGGCATATTTGAATTCAGTGCCTGGGTTGGATTAGGATAACGGCGTTTGCAAATCTTGTCCTGGGGAGGTTTCTCATGCGCGCGAATGCTCTTCAGTCCCTCGCCACGATTCTGTTGTTGGGTTTTTCGTTATCCTGCTCTGAAGCGCCGAAGACCCCGACCGCACCCGCTGCCGCGCAAGAACCGCCAGCCACAACCACCATCTATGACCTCAGCAAAGAAGATATCACCAAGATTCCGGATATTACGAGCCGCAATATCTCGGTGGAAGGGGTCAAGCTCGGAGACCGTACCCGGGATGTCGACAAGCTCTTGGGGAAGCCGCTCAAGGTCGACAGTTTGCAGCGGCACTATCGCAGCGCCTATCGCAATCATGGCATCTACGTTGAGATCGAAAAAGTGACCGGCAAAGTCACCAGCATCTACGTCAACACAAACTATTACAAGCAGGCGAAGGGTGGCGTGTCGGAACTGCTAGCACACGGCAAACTAGAATTGCTGAAGCAGAACTTTGGAGAGAACCCTATCGAGTCAAAGCCGGAGCGCACGATGACGCTCTGGAGCTATCCCGACAAAGGCATTCAATTCGTCCACATCAAACAGGAAGATACCGCGAGCTATACCTTGAAATTGGTGCCGCCACAGAGTTGATTTCCGCACCTCACGCCTCGACTGTCCGCTGTTGAGACCAAGCTGCACTTGAGATTGAGATGAGATCGTGTTGACGTCGCTCGCGCCGAGCCGCTCAGAGCACGGACTTGCCAGCCCCAATGGCTCGCCAAGAGACTAGCCGCTCCCAATTCTTTCCCAGGCTGAGTGATAACCGGTCAGGCCTCCACTGCCAGTTGCGCCCTAGCCGATTGTCCCGGTTCAGCCAGATCCCGGAAACGTTTCCCTGTTGACATCGCAAGCCAGATCCAGGCAAGCGTGATGCCGAGAGTGACGACGCTAAGCCAGCGCATTCCAATCAAAATGAAGACCGCCGACACCAACATCGCCGCGCCTTTGGCCAGCCTTTGAACGAACATGTTCGTAAAAGCGCGAGCTTTGTACTGGGCATCGCTGGACGTGGGCACGAAAAGCATCTCGCGTGAAGTCTGGTTAATCGAGTAGTTCAGCCCGTTGTCGGCAACAACCAAAAGGCTGCCCATGATCAGCGTGGGATCGAGCCAGAATGCCGTGCTGGCAAAACACATGGCTGCTGGCAACACTACCAGACCCGCTCCAGGACCGGAATGACGCAGCAGCAACGTCGTAAGCACAACCTGGGAGACCAACGCAAGACTGTTCGTCACAAGATACAACCGGCCCAGGTATGCCTGAACATTTCGTTCCCCCGAGAGAGCTCTAGCCAGGACCGACGAAAACTGGAAGTCCAGGATCTGCGAACAGAACTCGTACAACGCCAGAATAGCGACAATGGCCAAGAGATAGCGCGAGCGCATGACCATTTTTGCTCCATCCAGCGCGGAGAGCCATTGCACTCTCTCGAGTCGGACCGGCTGTTCGCGATAAGCCATCGGCGCCCCACGGGTCTGCGCCAGTGCATCGATGCGACGGGTGAAGAAGAAAATCGCTGCGGTCAGGCCAAGGCAAAGGAGAATGAGGGGCTTTGAGCTATAGTTCCTGACGGTGCCGCTAACCAGCGCAGCGCCTGCAATTCCACCCACCAGCCCTCCCGTCCCGATCAATCCGTAGAGCCTCGCCGACTGTTCGCTCGTCGAGACCTCATTGAGGAGCGCCCAGAACGCAGCTACCCAGACGGTGCTCCAGAGGTCGCCAAACAAATAGAAAGCATAATTCACAAGACCGGACGGAGAATCCGTCATCGCAGCGTAGAACCCAAGCAGGGCACACGAGAAAAAGGCGCACAGCGACAGTATCAGACGACGCCCGCCAAGCCAGTTGTAGAGATAGGTGAACCCGATCATCGCTGTAAACGCCACGTCAATGTTGATCCCTTTGGCAATCAACTCCTGCTCTGCGCCGAAGTGCGAAACAAACAAACCCTTCTTCAGAGGCTTGAGAACTTGAAAGACCGCAATCACAGAAAAGAAGAAACCGAACATCAGCAAAGCCGGTTCGAACTCCCCTGGGCGGACGTCGAATAGCTTGTGGAGTTTCTTCATCTGAAGACTTCCGATCTCGTGGCGTTCTCGAATGCTCTAACCGCGCGACGGCTGAGTGTATCATCCAGGCACGCCGATGCAAGAGAACCGTGGCCGCTCACAACGAAGCGAGACTTCCCGAAGGAAGTTGTCCAGGTGATTCCGATGTGGGTCACCCGGCAAGTTGGCCGCGGATGTCACGAAACAACGCCAGTTGGGTTTTCAGGCGTTCGCGTTGAGCGAGCTCAGGGCATTCAGCCGTGATTGGTAGGATCTGCTGAGAATTTTTTTCAGGAGGGGATTCCCAATCTCAGTTTGGTCGATGCGTTCCTGGACTTCCTCCAGCTCTTCGAGAGACTTGGCTTGCTGGATCACTTGTTTGAAGTAGCTCAGGTCGCCGATCGTCATGATCTCCTGGCTCTCTTCGTCCTCGATAATCGCCAGATGATGTGCGGGAAGGATCGTGCGGATCTTTTGGTACAACTTCTCACGGTAGTCCAGGTTCCCTTCACCGAGCTCAGGATGGAACCACTCAGCGCTGAGTCCACCGTTGAAGCGTTGAATATTCAACTCCGTGTAGACTTCAGGAGCCGCTTCAGAAACTTCGAAAATGAGCTCTTCAATATCGTCGACAACAGGAGTGTTCGAATAAACTGTAACGATCGTGACTTTCATGACTGTTCACCCAGCGAGCGTCCAAGAAACCCATCCCGATAACGGACCCTGATTATAGAGAGAATTCAGAACGACTGGCAATTCTTTTCATGCGCGCGGGGTGTGCGACAAATTTGTGGGTGGATTGCATTTTGGGGCGAAGGGGTGGTAGAAGCTGAATGCTGGTAAAGCATGCAGAGAGGAGCCCCCCGATGACACTGCAAGAGTTGGAGCAACACCGCCGGGCGCTTTATCAGCAGTTGCAGGATGTGGGGGATTTTCGTCCGGGGACCATTTCGGCCAACTATCGCCGCTGTGGCAAGTCCGGTTGTGCTTGTGCCCAGTCGGGACATCCGGGGCACGGGCCGCAGTATTTGTGGAATACCACTCAAG
>VFZK01000336.1 GCA_016871215.1 Acidimicrobiia bacterium
TTATCGCCGACTCAGCAAGGACTACGAGTATTTGCCCGAAACCAGTGAGGCTTTCATCAAGATCGCCATGATTCACCTGATGCTCCGCCGTCTGGCGCAGCATTCAGAGGGTTTTTAAACACCCTCTAAATTTAGATGCGTTTGCCCTGTTGTTCTCCTCGAATCCTCTTCGCTCGGTGGGGGCACCCGGCCTAGAAAGGTTGCAGGCCGCATTGCCCTCGGATGCGCCTGTTGCTTCCAGTCATTCCGGCAGACTGATTGTTGCGCGGGGAGCGATCTTTATCCGTCGTCTCCGACCAGCTCTCAATCGTGACTCACTCGGGGGGTGTGCCGCGGAAGTTCGTGCCAAGGCGCCAAGCCTTTTCTGATATCATGGTGCTGAGGCAGGCAAAAGGGCTTAACCCCGCCCTGGAGGCTCAACGCCAGCGATTGGACTCGTTACTGAAACATTCCCTTCGAGCCAAGCGTACCAAGAGAAACGGTGGAGGCGCGTTTCCTCCCATTTAGAAGACGCTGGCTGTCTCATTCGGAGAACTCATGAGCAAGACCAAGAAGATCGTCATCGGTTCGAGTGTGGCGCTGGTGGTGGCGATCGGCGGATTCGCTTACTACAAAAAGGAGCAAGCGAAAATCGTTAAAGTCCAAACGGGGAAGGTAGTCAGGATGGAGTCTCTGGTCCAGTTGGTGTCGGCTTCTGGAGAGATTAAGCCGTTGAAGTACATCAACATCACCGCAAACTCCTACGGCCGCATCGTCGAGATTCCCGTCAGGGAAGGAGACCGCGTCAGGAAAGGGGACTTGCTGCTGAAGCAGGAGTCTGTTCAGTCTTCGGCTGAGCTGCGCAGCGTTGAAGCCACCCTGCAACAGGCGACGACCGATGCGGAGGGGTCGGAAGCCGCCTACCGGGCCGCGCAAGCTACGTTGAAGACGACGGAGGCCGATTTGGTGCGCAACAAAGCCGACTTCGAAAAAGCGCGTCTGGACCTGGAGCGCAGCGAGAACCTCTTCAAAGAGGGTCTGATCTCAAAGGCCCAGTTTGACCAATACCGGGCCGTCTTCGAGGTGGCAAAGGCGCAGATCGAGGCAAGCCAGGCCCGCATTGCGCAATCGCAGGCCGAACTGAACCGGGCTGATCGAAGCCGGGCTTCGGCGCGGAGCCGTATCGCCCAGCAGCAAGCAGCTATTGCGCGAAGCCGGGACGTCGTGAACAAGACGGTCTACACGGCTCCGCTGGATGCCGTGATCACGAACCTGCCGGTGCGCGTCGGAGAATCTGCAGTGCCGGGGATCCAGAACTCCATCGGTAGCAGCCTGATGACTTTGGCGGATCTTTCCGTCATTACGGCGGAAGTCAAGGTGGATGAAACCGACATCATTAACGTCCGGCTGGGCCAGGACGCCGAGGTCAGCATCGATGCCATTCCGAACAAGACTTTCCGAGGCACGGTCACGGAGGTAGGCAGCAGCGCCTTGACGCGAACCGGTCAAGCGGCCGGAACCACCAGTACCCCAGGAACGTCCAGCCAGGAGGCCAAAGATTTCAAGGTCGTTGTGACGCTGTTGGAGCCGTCTCCTGACCTGAAACCGGGGCTGTCGACGACGGCCAAAATCACGACGGCCACCCGACGGGACGTTCTGGCCATCCCCATTCAGGCTCTCACAATTCGGGAAAGCGAGAAGGAAAAGCAGGGCGAGGCGCCTTCCGCAAACCCGAGCACGGCGAAGGCAGCTGGAAGCGCCGAGGCAGCCCAGAAGCCAAGCGGCTCTGCTCCCAGAATGACCAAGAAGAGGGAAGAGCAAGGAGTCTTCCTGCTGAAGCAAGGCAACGCCGTCTTCGTTTCCGTAGCCACGGGAATTACGGGTCAAACCGAAATCGAAGTTCTCTCCGGGCTCAAGGAAGGAGAAGAAATCGTCACCGGCAGCTACAAAATCCTGCGCACCCTGAAAACAGATACCAAAGTCAAAGTCGACAACAAAGCGGAAGAGAAGAAACCGTAGCGAGAGCCTCGTCAAGAAAGGATTCTGAACGGCCGCTGCTGGGCGCAGGCTCGCTCAGAACGGACGACCAGGCGGCGAAAGGTCCAGCTCCGATTGGCGGTTTGCCTTTGGTGCTCAAGACCAGAAACCGTCGGCCAAGAGAATTGATACGGTTTTGCAGAGGCGATTGGCACTGCCACCTCCTGGCCCCGCTAAGATCGGGCGGGTTGAGGGGAGCCTGTGCAGAGACGGGACGCCTGGAGCTTGCGAATGGACCAAAGGGTTGAGAGGTTGATTTGCTGGCTCTCAAGGAGGACTGCTAGCCGGTGCTAGTTTTGGGCATCGAAACGTCGTGTGACGAAACGGCCGCCGCCATTCTGCGGGATGGAAGGTACATCCTGTCCAACGTCGTGGGCTCGCAGGTGGCGGTACACAGGAAGTACGGCGGCGTGGTGCCAGAGCTGGCTTCGAGGCATCATCTCGAGAACATCGTTCCCATCGTCAACGCCGCCTTCCATGAAGCGGGTGTGCGGCCACAGGCACTCGGCGGGATCGCGGTCACTCAGGGCCCTGGGCTCGTGGGCTCCCTGCTGGTTGGAGTCAACTACGCCAAATCGCTGGCGTTTGCGCACGGCATTTCGCTGGCCGCAGTCAATCATCTCGAAGGGCATATCTACTCCGTACCGCTGGAACTGACCCGAAGCGAGTCAGAGCAAAGCCTTGCAGAAACAGACTGGCCTGCACTCTTTCCGGCTCTCTGTCTTATTGTTTCGGGAGGCCACACCAGCCTCTACCGGGTTGAACGCCTGGATCACCCAGCGCGTTTCGAGCTCATCGGGAGAACTCGCGACGATGCGGCCGGCGAAGCCTTCGACAAAGTGGCCAAGCTGCTTCATTTGGGCTACCCGGGTGGGCCAATCGTCGACAGGCTGTCTCGGAAAGGCAATGACCGCGCCGTTGATTTCCGTACCTCGAAGATCGGCGATGGAAAGCTGGACTTCAGTTTCTCGGGCATCAAGACGGCCGTTCTAAGACACGTTCAGGCTCATCTGCAGAAAGAGATCGACCAGATGGCTTTGCTGCGTCATGAGGCAGATTTTTGCGATCGCTTGCCGCAAGCGGTTTACGACCTTATTGCGAGCTTCCAGAGAACCGCGATCGAAATGCTCTTCGAGACGACGTTCAAGGCAGCCGAGCTTCGGCCTCCCCAATCCATTCTTGTTTCCGGCGGTGTCGCCTGCAACAGCCTCCTGCGATCGCGGTTTCGCGAAGGCTTTGCAAAGAAGCGTATCCCGGTGTATTTCCCTTCCCCAGTCCTGTCGACCGATAATGCCGCCATGATCGCTGCCGCCGGCTATCCGAAGCTTATGGCTGGTCAACTGGCCGGCCTCGACTTGAATGCCGATGTGCATCTGAAGCTGCATCGGTAGGAGATTAGGTCTCGGCACGATGCCGGCATTTCCGCAGCGATGCAGAAGCGCCTTTGGACAAAACGGGCGGCGCCACCCTGGATGCCCAGCCTGGCTGCGAGCTTCTGCCCTGCTGAACCCGTTTCGGGGTCTTCTCCAATTAGTTTGGAGTGAACTCCCCGTTTCTCGTGGCGTCGCAGCTCACCGGCGTTGAAGATATCTTCCAGGGAAGAGCCTTCACTCCACTCGGAGCCACGCTTGCCAACCCTGCCATCGGCTACAGACCTCAAGAGCAACGCTACGATCCGCTCTCGCCGACGTTCCTCAACGTTGACTCCGCTCTCTCTAAGCCCAATCCTTCCAACCGCGCTGCCGATCGAACAAGGCTTCAGCTACACCTATTCCCAGCACAGCACTTTCGGGTTCGAACGCGAGCTTGGAAAGGACTGGGCCATCGCTGCGGACTACAGCTTCATCCGAGGCGCTCACATCGTGAGACCTCGCAACATTAACCAGGGCAGCTTCAACCTCATCAGCTCTTACGAGCGCGCGCACCGTGTGCCCTGCTTTGCCTGGAGTGGCTGCTCGAATCCAATCTACCAAGCAGCCCTCACTCTTCGGAAGCGCCTGGCACGATCGCACCAGTTGCTCGCATCCTGGACCTGGTCACACGCCATCGACGACGCAACCGACGTACAAACGTTCGAAGAGCCGCAACTATCACGGTTTGAGGTGGAAGACTGAACGCACCAGTCAGTTGGTCAAGCGCGGGCTTGCTCAACCGTCCTCGCAAGAGCAGCTGTTCAGCGGCGGCTCGAACAGCTTCATGCAGAATGCCCGGAATCTACGCGAGCAGCGTGGCCGCAGCGACTTCGATTACCGCCATCGCTGGGTGACCAGCTACATTTACGAAGTGCCGTTTGGAAAAGGGAAAACCTATCTCACCGAGGGGACGGCGTCTCACGTTCTTGGAGGCTGGCGGATCAGCCGTGTAACCAATCTTCGTTCCGGGCGTCCCTTTTCGATCTTTGCAGGAGCGAACAACAGCCTGGTGGGCAACCGCGGCGGTCTGGCCAACGCTTTGGCCGACTGTGTCACCGATGGCGCCCTACCCACCGATGAGCACAACGTCGACCGCTGGTTTGATGCCAGAGGTTATTCAGTCCCAACGCCGGCGCGCTTGGGCAACTGCGGTCGTAACACGCTCGACGGTCCAGGCCTGGTGAATTTCGACTTCGCTTTGGCGAGGAGCTTTGTGAAGTATAATTCCGTTTTCCACGGCCCGGCCCTCGCCTCTTCATCAGGTAGCCTTGCGCCAGATCGCCGCAACGGGTGTGCCCCCCTTGCTCGCAATAGATAGAAGCAAACACCCCAAACACAACCTGCCCGGCATTCAGCGCATCTTCCCAGACTTCGACATGCCGAATTTGACATTCAGAATTTTTTGCATTGCAAAAATTCTTGGTCCACCCCCGGAGGTCTAACTCTCACTTCGCGCTTGGGACTCCTGGTCCAGCGCCAGGAACGAAAACATGGCGAGGTGCAAACGATTCGATGCGCTATTTCCGCCCCCTTCATCTACCGACAATCCTGCTAGGTCGATTGACGAACCTGGAAACAGATTGCAGACGGGAAATCACGTGCGCCACCGGACGACCCTCAGAAGGGGTTTACGGAACTTGCTTGCTTGGAGGGACAAAACGGATATATCATTCGTGCCATGTCCCACGAACGCTTTTCTCACCAAACGAACCGGTCGCGAGACCCTTTCCCTGCTGGTTTCTGTGGTACATCTGTTGCACAGGTAGGAAGTTACGAATCTAAGTTACTATTTATAAGTAACTTAATCAGAGCGGGAGTAATTCAGCGGTAGAATGCCAGCTTCCCAAGCTGGACGTCGCGGGTTCGATCCCCGTCTCCCGCTCCATCTTTTCAACAACTTAGGTAAACTCTGAACTTCGTTGTACTCCAAAATACTCCATTAAGCGTTCAGCAGTGCTGACTCTAGGGAATTCACCGCCTCCTTTCTTCTCTCCAGACCCGACTGAGTATAGATATTTTGATTCACGTCCAGGGTATGACCCAACTGGTCGGCCACGATCTTCGGATCGACCTTCAAATCATTCATCAGCGACGAATGGGTCCGCCGCATCACTTGGAAACTAACCCAACCCAGACCCGCTCCCTCTAGCCTGGGTCCGATTCGTCTCCTCCAGCAATTGTCCCTGGACAGAGGTGTGTTCAGATTCTCTGATGGAAACACCCAAGCTTGGGGACGGGCATCCAGTGACACCTTCCTCCAGCCCTCGATGTCGGACAGTAGACCTTCTGCCAGCGCGACTTTCCGAACGGAATTGCTCGTCTTCGGTGTGTCCACTTTCCCTCGGTACACCCGCTGCCGAATCTCCGCGAATTCTCCCTGAAGCCTCTCCCAGGTCAATCCCAGGATCTCTCCCGGGCGCATCCCAGAGAGAACAGCTAGCTTGACGATCAATCTTTCCCGCTGCTCCAACACCGAAAGGACCTTTCTCACTTCCTCGAGATTCATCACAAGCCGTGATGGCTTGCGCGCCTCTCTGGGAGTGAATAACTTCAGGGCTGGATTTCTTTGCGTGAAATCCTCGGCCACAG
>VFZK01000337.1 GCA_016871215.1 Acidimicrobiia bacterium
AGCGCAATCTGTGGTTGAAATTTGTTGCGGTCGAAACACCGCATTCCTTCTGCGTTTCAAAGGCAGCCCAAGTCGGCTTGGCGGGTGTCACTTAGGCAAATGGTTTTCCGTGGAAATCCAGGCTAGTTGAGATCTGAACACGCACGCGGCTGCCGAGCGAGGTCATTCCAAATTTGTGCCTTTGGCTGGAAAACAGCGTAGGGCGGGCGTTCCCGGCCTGTGACTGTCTCCAGAAATGGCCTTGACAGTGTCTTTTCGCATTACTTATACTCTGCCTCCAATCTGGGGCGCCGAAGCGGTTTTGTGAACGATGTCCCGTCCCACAGCGGATCTCGCGATTGTTTGCAACCTAGAACACTCTGGCGCAGACTTGAGATTGCCGAAACACCAAGGAGGGATTCAACGTGGCTTACTGTCCTGAGTGTGAAGCCGACATTGAGCTGGAGGATGTGGAAAAAGGCGAGATCGTGAATTGCCCGGATTGTGGGGCAGACCTGGAAGTGGTGGGAACCGATCCAGTCGAGCTCGAACTGGCCCCGGAAGAAGAAGAGGACTGGGGAGAGTAACCCTGCGAGTGGCGTCTGCGGCCCCAGTTCTGAGACCTTTCGAAATCACAGCCACAGCTTCCATCGGGAACCGAAGTCGTACCGAGGGGGCTGTGGTTTTTTGTTTTCAGGCGAAACGATGAAAATTGGCTTGCTGTGCTCAATTGTCCGCAAGGAAGAAAAGCTCCTGATCGAAGAGCTGAGGCGTCGCGGGCAGGATTTTCAGGTGATTGACGACCGTGAGCTTGTTCTTCGCCTCAACGCCAAGCACCTGGATTTCGACGTGGTGTTGGAACGTTGCGTCAATCATTCGCGGGCGCTCTATGCGCTCAAAGTGCTGAACGACTGGGGTATCCCAACCGTGAACCGATTCGAGGTGGCGGATGTTTGCGGGAACAAGTTTCTCACCACCAACGCGCTGATTCGGGACGGCGTCCCCTCCCCGAAAACGCTGCTGGCGTTTACGCCGGAATCGGCGCTCCAGGCCATCGAAGAACTGGGATATCCAGCGGTGCTCAAGCCGGCCGTTGGCTCGTGGGGGCGCCTGCTGTCAAAGGTCAACGACCGCGAGGCGGCTGAGGCCATTCTTGAACACAAGGAAGTGCTGGGTTCGTATCATCACTCGATCTTTTATATCCAAGAATACATCCCGAAGGCCAATCGCGATATTCGAAGCTTTGTAGTGGGGGATGAAACCATTTGTGCGATCTACCGCTATTCGTCACATTGGATTACGAACACAGCCCGTGGCGGCAAAGCGGAGAACTGCCCTGTGACAGGCGATTTGAGCCGCCTTTCGCTAGCGGCGGCCAAGGCTGTGGGCGGTGGCATTGTTGCCATCGACTTGTTGGAGTCGGATCGCGGTCTGCTAGTCAACGAAGTGAACTACACGATGGAGTTTCGGAACTCGATTGACACCACCGGAGTCAACATTCCAGCCAAAGTGATCGACTACGTCCTGCGGGTGGGACAGCACCTGTCTTGATTTCAAGGAGTTCGAAACGGGTCTCAAGTCTCGTCGATGAAGGACTTCGGGCTTTCGCGTCTTCGGTGCGGCGTGCTTCTGCGGCCTGCGGGCCGAAAACCCAACCCCGACATCACGCGGCCTTGAGGCAGTTCGTTGCGCCTAGTCTAGGAGAGATTGATGATTTCAGTTTCGATTGTTGGTGCGTCCGGCTATACGGGAGGTGAAACGCTCCGTTTGCTGCTGGGCCACCCTCAAGTGAAGGTAGTCCAGGTGACTTCTGAGTCGAATGCGGGCAAGTACGTTCACTCGGTCCATCCGAATTTGCGCAAACGTACCAGCTTGAAGTTTGTGGCGAGCGCTGATTTGGAGAAGGCGGATCTCCTCTTTCTATGCCTGCCCCACGGCATGGCCATGGGGCGTATTACCGAGTTCTTGCAGATTGGGGAACGGGTTATCGATCTCTCTTCCGATTTTCGGCTCAGAAGCGCGGAAGACTATCCAATCTGGTACGAGCACGATCATTCGAACAGCGAGTTCCTCCAGAAGGCAGTCTACGGGGTTCCCGAGCTTCATCGGGAGTCCATCCGCACGGCCCAGTTGGTCACTGGGGCGGGTTGTCTGGCGACAGCAGCCATCCTGGGGCTCTACCCTTTGTTCAAAAACGGCGTCGCTGATGTTCAGGACGTTTTCATCGAGGGCAAGGTAGGCTCGTCGGCAGCCGGAAACAAGTCAAGCTTAGCCTCACATCACCCGGAGCGCAGCGGCTCCCTGCGCTCCTTCCAGCCGACCCGGCACCGGCATACGGCCGAGATTCAACAGGAGTTGGCGTTTAACGGCGTCCGGCCACGAATTCATTTCTCCGCCACCGCGACCGATGCCGTGCGTGGAATTCTGTCCACAGCTCATCTCTTGCTGAAACGCCAGATGGAGGAGAAAGACATCTGGAAGATTTATCGCGAAGCGTACAGCTCGGAGCCCTTCATACGGATTGTCAAAGAGAAGGCTGGCATCTATCGTTACCCGGAGCCTAAACTGCTGGCAGGATCGAACTACTGTGACGTGGGTTTTGAGCTTGATCCCGTTGAGAACCGCTTGGTGGTTTTGTCAGCCCTCGACAACTTAATGAAAGGGGCAGCCGGCAACGCGGTTCAGGCAATGAACGTGATGTACAGTTGGAACGAGACCACGGGCCTCGAGTTTCCAGGACTGCATCCAGTCTAGAAGTAGTCTCGAAGTGTGGCAGGCTGGCGGACCTGCTCTTTGAGGACACAATGCGACGGAGTATTCGATTTGAGCTCGGCTGTTGTTGCCTCTTTGTCTTCTTGCTGGCGAGCCTGCAGCTGCTCGCTGCGAAGAACAAGAAGAAGAAAGAAGGGGCGCAGGCGGAGCCTTATGCGCTCCTCTATGGGACGTGCTTCGACGGCCGTGGATTCAGAATGCCAGGAGCCAAAGTTCTTATCGAGCTGGCATCTGAGCCAAGCGGAAAGATGAAGAAAAAACGGTGGGACACTCTTTCCAGCCCGAGGGGTGAATTCGCGGTCCGTCTTCCAGCTGGCCCGCATACGTTCCGCGTTGCCGCATCCAAAGACGGCTTTAAACCGGCGGAAAAGACTGTCACGTTTGAAGGAGACGAACAGCAGACCATTGTCTTGCTTTTGAAGGCGGAGCCGGCCGAGAAATAGCTGTGCAGCTTGCCGGTCTTGCTTAGAGGTTCTATGAGCGGCCCGCTCAAAAGAGAGTTCTCTGGATGGGGCTGGGTTTCGAGGAGGAGTCAATGAGAACGCATCCTGTGCTGAAGCGCACAATGACGCTTTGTTGGGTTCTAGGCTTCGTTCTTCTGACGACTCCAGCCATTGGGCACGCCAAAAAAAAGAAGGAGCCGCCTACCAAGTCCATCCATGGCCACGTGGTCGACGCGCGAAAGAAATCGATCGTGGGTGCCAAAGTATTTGTCCGCAACGTCAACAAGAAAACGACGACGGTGCTCATCACAGACGAGAATGGGTTGTACGCGATCTATGGTTTGGATCCAAAGGTGGATTACGAAGTTCACGCAGAGCACGGCAAGTTTGTTTCTGACAAACGGAGCGTCAGTTCTTTTTTGAACCGCTTCGACAACGTCTTCAACTTTGAACTCGGGCCGTCGAACTCCACTGGATCGCGGACGGGCGTTTCAAGCCAGGGGGTGCAGCTGACAACGTCCGACCAGGTGAGACTGGCAGGCGACTGGCATGTGCCCGGAGGGGTCGAGGGCAAGCTGCCAGTGGTTCTGCTAGTTCACGGTTTCGGCCAAGACAAGTCCCAGTGGGATGGCTTTGTGAAAGAACGGCTCCTCCTCGGAGGGTTCGCTGCGCTGAGCCTCGATCTGCGCGGGCACGGTGGGAGCAAGCAAAAAGCCGGGATGCCGATCAGTGCCGAGCCAGCATGGCGTTCGGATCCGAGGCAGTTCCCACTCGATATCGAGGCCGCCGTCCAATGGTTGAAATCGAGGACTGAAGTGGACACCAACCGCATCGCGATGATCGGCTGCGAAGTAGGCGCAGATCTGGCTTTCCTGGCTTCAGGCAAATACGAGGCGGTGCGAGCCGCGGTCGCGATATCGGCAAATGCAGGTAACGCCCAGGCCCTGGCAAACGCGGTGCCCGACTTTCAACCTCACTCGATCCTTTACGTCGCGACCCAGGCGGATTTGCAGGGGGTGAACTCGGCTCGTGAGCTCGAAAAGCGAACGGGTTTTCCGGTGCGCGTGCAGGTTTACAACTCTGAGACCGTTGGAGTTCAGTTTCTTCAGGAGACTCCAGAAGCCGCAGAGTTGGTGGTCGACTGGCTGAAGAGAATGTAGCAGGCAAACTGCGAGGCGGCGTGATTATCGTCAAAGTGGGTGGAAGTCTGGGGATCGACTACGATGCCGTTTGCGACGATCTGACTACGCTGGTAAGGGCCGGTCATCAGGCAATTCTGGTGCATGGCGGATCCGCCGAGACTAACCGCATCTCGGAACAGCTGGGGAAGCCCCCCCGCATGGTCACCTCGGTCTCCGGCTACGAATCGCGATACACCGATCGGGAGACGCTCGAGATTTTTGAGATGGTGTATTGCGGCAAGATGAACAAGAACATCGTCGAAAAATTGCAACGAAACGGGGTTAACGCAGTCGGCCTTGCCGGGCTGGACGGACGTATCTGGGAAGGCCCTCGGAAGTCTGCCATCACGATCATCGAGGCAGGGAAGAAGAAAGTGCTGCGGGACGATTTCACTGGTAAAGTCGAAAGAGTGAACCTTAAGTTGATCCACTTGTTGCTTGATGCCGGTTTCACCCCGGTTCTGACACCCCCCGCAATCAGCTATGAAGGCGAGGCGATGAATGTCGATGGCGACCGCGGAGCAGCCATGCTGGCCGCGGCCTTGAGAGTTGACCGGTTGATCATTCTTTCCAACGTACCTGGTCTGCTCAAGGACACTCAGAACGAGGAGAGTCTGATTTCTGACATCCCGTTCGAGCGCATTGATGAGTACACGGTCTTTGCCAAAGGTCGAATGAAGAAGAAGATGTTGGGCGCCGTCGAGGCCTTGCGCGAGGGAGTGAAGTCAGTGGTGTTTGCCGATGCCCGTCGACCATGTCCAATCTCAGAGGCTCTCGCAGGCCGAGGCACTGTCATCCACGGAAAGATTGAGCCACAGTGAGGCAGCACCGTCGCAGGGAGGGGAGCACCGCGCCTATCCTCCAAGCTGAGCCCTCGCCTGCTCACTGACCAACTTGCCGTCGACGATTCTTCCGGCGAGTTTCGCCATCACCGCCTTCATCACTCGACCCAAGTCTTTGGGGTTGGTTGCTTGAAGCTCAGCGATCGATTGGGAAACGACTTTTTGGATCTCCTCTCCCGAAACCGCGGCTGGCAAATACGATTCAAGGATCTTCAGTTCGTCTTCCTCCCTCGCCACTAGGTCGGCTCTACCCCCTTTCTTGAATTGGTCGATCGAATCCTTCCGCTGCTTCACCAGAGTGTGCAATACCTGGTGAACTTCTGACTCTTCGAGTGTTCGAATCTTCTCAATCTCTTTGTGCTTGATGGCCGATTTCATCCCACGCAGGACATCCAGACGAAGTGCGTCCTTGACTCTCATGCTCTCTTTGATGTCTTCCTGGATCTTCTCCTGAATCGTCATGATCCCTCCTTTTTTGAGAACGCACCCTGCCTGCCCCTACCCAGAGTTTGATGGGATTTCGAGCACTCCCAACGCTTTCAACTATCTTATAAGAATTCGCTGCGTCCGGACGATAAAATACCCAAGTCGCCAACAGGCAGTTCGATTCAGGATACTCGCTTTCAACGATTTGACATTGTTCTCAGTTTTTTACGATACAGAATTGATTCTAGTGTAGTGTCCAACAACTAACTGGGCAATAACAGGAAATTAGTTTATTGTCTGGGCATGCCGATGGTTTTGCCTCCACTGACGCTGAGTGCCACCGATCGAGGGGGAATCGAGCGCTGGTTGA
>VFZK01000338.1 GCA_016871215.1 Acidimicrobiia bacterium
ATTCTGAGTCTGACTTTGTTCGAAAGAAGGCTGATTTTACAGGTACTTTCAGAGATTGAGCCCGCACCTGCTCAGCGGCCTATGAGCAAACAACTGAACCTATTCAACTTATAGTTGGACACTAGTGAGTGGTCCTTTCAAATCAAAACCTTATCTCGAACTCAGTTCTTGCCGAGATAGATGGTTGAAAAAGGTCGAGCGAGTCTAGCCCACGGCAAAGAACCTTGTCAATTTCAGCGCTATGTCAGTATTTGTGTTAGACTTGCGAAGTTTTGGCCTTTTTTCAGACCCACGTTTCACCCGCCAGGAAAGTATTCAACTTGGATGGCCGAATTCTTTTTCTAGACGCTAACTTCCAGCCGAGCGAGCCAGTGAAATGGAACGAACGCATGCCGCTTAAGCAAAGACCGTCAACTGCCCGGTTCGTGATCACCCTTATTGTCTTGGCCTTGAGTTCCGGCTGCGCCGCATCGAGCGCCTTCAAGCGCGGCAAAAAATTCGAGAAGCTGCGGAACTACGACGAAGCTTTCGCCAGCTATCGAGCGGCCTACGAAGCCGATCCTAAGAACCACGAGTACCGGCTGTTTTTCGAGCGGATGCGCGCGCAGGCGGGCTTCGCCCACGTGGACTTTGGACGGAGGCTCAGGGATGCCGGGAAGCTGGAAGAGGCACTGGTGGAGTTTCGCCGTGGCGCCGAGATCGATCCCTCCAATTTCCTGGCCAACCAGGAGGCGCAGGCAACCGAAAAGTTGATCCTGGAACGCGAACGGAAGCAGGAAGAAGAGAAGCGAAAGCTGGCAGAGATTGTCGAGCGCAACAAGGTGGTGAATCCCCGTGACACTCTAGCCCCGGCCAACAGCACGCCGATCGTTCTGAAGCTGACTGGCGACCTTAAACGCGCGTTCGAATCTATCGCCAAAATCAGCGGTATCAACGTTATTTTTGATTCGGACCTGGGGCAAAAGCTCACGACACAGGTCCCGGTGGATCTGAACAATGTCACCGTCATTGAAGCCCTCGATCTGTTGGCCTTGCAGACCAAGACCTATTGGGCGGTGGTCAATCCGAACACAATCATCGTCACGAACGACAACCAGCAGACCCGGCAATTTTATGAAGAGCAAGTCATCAAGACCTTTTTTCTCGGGAACAGTCTGGCGACCGCCGACTTGCAGGAGGTTCTCAACACATTGAGAACCCTGCTAGACCTGCGGAAGGTGGGGGTAATCAATTCGCAAAATGCCATCGTGATTCGCGACACTGCGGATAAGATCGCGATGGCAGAGAGGATCCTGCAGTCGATCGACAAAGCGAAGCCTGAAGTGATGATCGACGTCGCAGTCATGGAGGTGGATCGCTCGTTCACACGCACCCTCGGCGTCAATCCGCCGACCTCTGTGACTGCTGCTACCCCCCCAGGTGGCACCGGAACCACAATCTCTATCAAAGACGCAGCCCGGTTGGGCAGCGGCAACTACTACATCACGATCCCCACCGCGCAGCTGTCCTCCTCCCGAACTAACGCTCGAATTCTCCAGAACCCAAGTCTCAGAGCCTCAGACGGCAAGGTGGCAAAACTCCGCATTGGAACGCAACAGCCCGTGGCGCAGGGTAGCTTCCAGCCTACCTTTGGCGGGACGGTCGGTGGGTCGCCCGTGGTGCAGTTCACAACGATCGACGTCGGGGTCGATCTGGACCTGACGCCAAGAGTGCTGATGAACCGCGACATCGCGATGAACGTGAACGTGAAGATCAAGTCGATTAACGGCTTCGAGACTCTGAGTGGAAACCGATATCCCATCTTGACAAACCGAAGTGTCGAGCACGACATCCGCCTGAAGGAGGGAGAATCCAGCGTCATCGGCGGCATCATTTCCGATGCTGACAGCGTTGCTGTCAGCGGCCTTCCAGGTGTCGAAAAGATCCCTCTGATCAAGTACCTGTTTGCCACGGAAATGAAGATTCGAAACGAAGCGGAAGTCATCATCGTCATCACTCCACACATCGTTCGCCTGCCTGACTTCCAGGATTCCGACCTTGAGAGCCTTGCGATCATGGGATCAGGAATCAGCCCCCGATTCATTGGCAAGCCAGTCCAACTTGGCAGCGACAAGGCAGCCGAAGCCAAACCGGGAAGCCCAAGCAATGGCCCAGCTTCTCCACCGCCGCCGCAAGCCGCGCCGCCTCATGTCCCAGCCCCTCCGCCGGCTGCGAGGCAATCCGTTGAACCGCTCGCCGCGCCAGGATTGGCTTTCGTAAAGATGGTGCCGTCCCAGCCGGAGGTTCAGGCCAGCAGCAAGTTCACCGTCTCCGTAACTGTGGAGAACACACACGATGCCAACGCCGCCACGTTTGCCTTGGCTTACAACCCGAAAGTACTGAAGCTGGTCGCAGTGCAGGATGGAGGCTTTCTGAGCCAGGGTGGCAAGGCAGCTGCGCTTACCCCAAAGATCGACAATGAGAACGGCACGGCGACGGTCTCCCTGAGCCGGGCGGCCGGGAGCCCGGGAGTTGCGGGCAGCGGCATTCTCGCTAACCTGCAGTTCGAAGCCATCGGATTAGGAGCAGCAAGTCTCGCTTTCACCCAAGCGAGCGTGGCCGATGTTTCCCAAACACCATTGCCGACGAGTTCATCCGGGACAGAGGTCACAGTAAAATAGAAGGGGGATCGGAAGGCAACGGAGCGATCTGCTGCTTCGCCGCGACCGCGAACTACACGCCGGTCGAGGCTACGGATGCGAGGCTACTAAGAAAGGTCGTGGGTCGCCCGCTCACTTGGAGCGTTCTGATGAACTTTCTGCTTCGCCGCGTCGGGAAGACAAGACGATACCGTCGGGCGCCGTTTCATGGCCAGCAAGGTTTGTCGCTGGTTGAATTGATCTTCACGGTGACGATCGTCAGCATTCTGTCGATGGCGGCGTTGCCGCTGGCCCGAGTTTCGATCAAACGACAGAAGGAAGTCGAGCTGAGACGGGCTCTCCGGGAGATGCGCGATGCCATCGATCGTTACAAAGACTATTCCGACCGCGGGTTTATTGAGGTGAAGTTCGGATCCGATGGTTACCCGCCTGACCTGGATACCCTGGTGAAAGGCGTGACGCAACTCAACGCGATCGACAAGAAACTGCGCTTTCTGCGCCGTATTCCGAAGGATCCGATGACCGGGTCAGAATGGGGGATGCGGTCGTCACAAGACAGTCCAGACTCGAACAGTTTCGGCGGACAGAACGTATTCGATGTCTACAGCAAAAGCACCGGCACTGCTCTGGATGGAACGAAATACGCTGACTGGTGAGCTCGGGAAGGAATCGTCTGGCTGTGAAAGAAGTCGGCCGAGACCCGAGCCGCTGAGAGTAAGGAGTTGCGGGGGGAGTCGCCAAGCCCACCGTCTTCTCACAGATCCTCTCGTGGGGCTGTGATGTGAGGCACTCATGGAGCGACCTATCATGCACGAAGACTCTCGCCACGGCAGCCTGGCCCGAAACGGTGGCTTCACACTCATCGAGCTGATGATGGTGCTCACGGTGATCTCGATTCTGGTGAGCATCGCGATCCCAATCGCGAACTCGGCCATCATCCGGGCCAAAGAAGGCGTTCTGAAAAGCAATCTGCATACGCTTAGAACGCTAATCGACCAGTACACCGCAGACAAACTGAAGGCGCCCCAGTCTCTTGACGATCTCGTGTCAGCCGGTTACCTGCGTTCCCTGCCCAAAGATCCCATCACCGATCGCAACGACACCTGGCAAGTGATCATGGAAGATGCGTCTCTGTTCCCGGAACAGACCGAAACAGGAATCTTCGACGTGCATAGCGGGTCCACGGCGACTTCCTCAGAAGGCAACCCTTATAGCGACTGGTAGACCACACTCGGCTGCAGCCATCGCTTGGTGGGGCTGGCAAAGGCAGAACACCGCTCGTCGCCTGACACATCGCAGCTGCGTACTTTCTTCGTTCTACCGGTCGAGCCAGAGGTATCTATTCGTCGATGCATTTCCTTGCGAGCTTGAGTAGCTCCTCGGCTGGAGTGTCTGAAACCAGCACCCAACAGGTCCCCGCTCTTTCCCAGAAAACGGCCCTCGCATCCTGACCAGAGTAGACGTAGAAGCGAACCTCCCGCTGCTGGTGAATTTCTTTCGGCTCGGGTAGTTCGCGCCTATTCCCTGGGTATTCCTGAAACACCACTAACCGGCTTCCTGGGCCTCGATACGCCTGCCAACAGCTTCTGCGATTCAGTATCCGGGCAACGCGCGCGTTGACGAGAGTGAACGAGGCATCTTCCAAGACCAGGACCGAGGAGCAAGCCGAATCGGCTCCAAAGCCGGGTTGCAGCTGCGCAGTGCTTGCCGCTCCCGACCGTAACGATCGGGCTTCTGCCCGAAACGCAAGAAAACTCGCGACCGCCTCTTCGGGGAAACCAGGAAATTTGATGAAGTAGTTCAGTACGAGGGCCACCGCGGCAAACAACATGGCGCAGTAGGCCAAGATCGGGCGGTCGCGTTTCGTCCAACGGGTGGCTGGCGTCGAAGGCTCCCTGCCAGCCGGCGCACTGTGTTCAGACATCTCGACCTGGCACTCTCCACTCAATCCTGCACGCTCGCTTCTCCCGACCGCCAAACAACCGTCGAAACAACGAGCAGCCGCTGATGGTTCTAGATCCTTTGGAGTCCGATCGTTCGTTACGCCCAACGAGGAGCTAGCTGATTAGCGCTTGGGCTGCAGGCTTGAGAGAATCAAGCCCGGCAATCGGACCACAGGAAGAGATCGAGCTTTGACGGAAGCTCAAGTCCTCAGTCCTGACAAGTTCTCGTCGTTCGAAGTTCCCTGAAATCGATTGAAAACGGATAAGACCTTCTCTATACTGCGTGGGCTTTCTGCGAGGAAAGCCTGAGTGCCCAGGTAGCTCAGGCGGTAGAGCGCAGCCCTGAAAAGGCTGGCGTCGGCGGTTCAACTCCGTCCCTGGGCACCATCAGCCTTCGATTCCAACCGCAGCTCGCCTCTCGAATTCTCCGATTTTCGCCTCGAATTGCAGCGTCAGCCCAATGTCGTCGAGCCCGTTCAGCAAACAGTGACGGCGAAACTCGTCTACCTGAAAGCGGAATGCCAGCCCGTCGTCTGACCGAACGACCTGCTCGTTCAAATCGACCGCAAGCTGGTATCCCGCGGTTTGACGCAAGCGCTTGAAAATCTGCTCCACTTGTTCCTCCGGCAGTTGCACCGGTAGCATGCCGTTTTTGAAGCAGTTGTTAAAGAAGATGTCGGCGAACGACGGCGCAACGACACAGCGGAATCCGTAGTCTTGCAGCGCCCACGGCGCGTGCTCGCGCGACGAGCCGCAGCCAAAATTTGCTCGCGCCACCAGAATCTGGGCGCCGCGGTACCGATCCTGATTCATTTCGAAATCAGGGTTCAGGGAACCGCCCTCCAAAAACCGCCAGTCGTAGAAGAGAAACTTCCCGAATCCGGTCCGTTCGATCCTCTTGAGGAACTGTTTGGGAATGATCTGGTCCGTGTCGACGTTCGGAAGATCGAGCGGAGCCACGACGGCTTTGAGACTGGTAAAAGGTTGCATGAATTTTCCGCCTGTGCGATCTGCGCGGCCAGATGTGTGAGGGAACACTCCCTGGACTGAACCGTGCTTTGGTCAACGAGGGCCGTACTGCCTCACGTCCACAAAACGCCCTTCGATCGCCGCCGCGGCGGCCATGAGTGGGCTGACCAGGTGCGTCCGTCCTCCCTTGCCTTGTCTGCCTTCGAAATTGCGGTTCGATGTCGAAGCGCAGCGTTCTCCCGGCTTCAAGATGTCGGGGTTCATCCCCAAGCACATCGAACAGCCTGATTCGCGCCAATCGAAACCCGCCTCCAAGAAGACCCTGTCCAGTCCTTCCTCTTCCGCCATTTTCTTCACCGACTGCGAGCCGGGAACCACCATGGCATAGACTTTGGGCGAAACCTTCTTGCCGCGAACGAGCTGGGCAGCGCCCCTTAAGT
>VFZK01000339.1 GCA_016871215.1 Acidimicrobiia bacterium
GGAATCATCGATTCAATCAAGCCCCACTGAGCCTCGTTGAGGTCACTGGGGTAGCTCTTGCGCTGCGTTTCAATCGGAGTCGACAGGGGAGACCTCGCTGTTGGTCTGGGTTCCCATGTTCTTTTAATGCATCGAATCTCACTTGTTCAGCGGTTTCCGATCTATCATCGGATTTTTAAACACCCTCTTACATTTCTTCGAACTGCGAGTATTCCTGCCGCACCTGAAAAGCCCTGTCTTTCAGTTCAACTTTCAATTCGGTCTGTGCCGGCAAGGCCATGGTGCGGCCAAAAAGCGCCTGAGGTTGGAAGTCGATCTGGTACTCATAGGACTTCCAGCCTTTCGGCAGCTTGGTCTGGCGGGCTGCCACTCGAGCGAGTTGATGTGTTTTGGCATCGATCCAGACGCGCCCGCGTTGTCGCAGTTTCACGACCGCGCCCAGCAAGGAGATTCGAGTCTCGGTGATTTCGGGAACCGTTTCGAAGGCAAACACAAGGCAAGCCCGGCCGCCGACTGTTTCTGGCGGCTGCTTCCGGAAGTCGTTAGCCAGCCTGTTCTCGAACGAGAACGCTTCAGTCCAACGCCCAGTGAAGGGTTGATCGACCAGCGGAACGCGGTCCCAACTTGGGCCGGGCCCACTTGGCAAGGCCGGGCGTGACTCGGTGAAGATCAACTTTTCGTTGACCCGGCGGTCGGGTTGGCGTGCCACGAGGTAGGCGTGGCTGGATTCCTGCCGTTGAGAGGCTCGGCCTTTCGCGTCGAGTTCGACGATCGAGATCTTCTCCTGGCAACGGAATGCCCTCAGTGAAAGCTGGTCCAGGGTAATCTGTTCGCTCACTTGTGTAAGTGCCAGCAAACCGTCTTCGAACCCTTCGAACTCGGCTTCTTCCCGACCCTGCGCTCCAGCCCATAAGCCACCAACAAGCAAGAACGCCGCCAAGATGGACAGTGATTTCTGGGGCTTTGTCATGGCAAGATGATCACGCTCCTCCAGCGCTAGCCAAGGTCAGTGAGCTATACCTTAACCGGCTGGCCCTGCTGAAGTCTATTGCTTGTTTGGGATGCGCTGACAGGGCCGGAGAGCGATCAAGCTCAGACCGTGGCTAGGATGAGATTCCCGCAAATGGTATTCTGGCAAGGGCAGACATCGGGAAAGGGTGATCGAAGAGCATCCAAACGATCGCGGCAGCCTTTGCGTGCTGCTGCTCGCAGGCAAGACCAGGGCGCCGAGGCGATTTCAAAAGCCTCCGCTTGCCCGCGTCTTTCTGATCGCAGCCGTTGTTGCATCGTTCTGCAATAGCATTCGCGTCGCTCGGCGTCTGGCTGCCCCATCCGTTGACCTCAACGCGCATGCCTGGCTGCCAGGCAGCGGGCGTCGCCGACAGCGTCGCCGTCGCTGAAGCAACTTAGGTCCAAACACCATGATGAAATTCTCGGTCGCATTGTCGCAGCTGGCGCCTAAGCTGGGCAACTTGAAGGACAACCTCGAAGCTCATCTACGCTGGATCGAGAAGGCTAGAGCGGCCGGAGCCAATCTGGTCGTTTTCCCCGAGCTCTCGCTGACTGGCTACATTCTGCAAGACCTCGTGCCCGACATCGCTGTTTCTCTGCCTGATGCCAGCCGGCTGCAGCCGCTGCTGGAGGCGTGCCGCGGCATTGACTGTGTGTTTGGATTTGTGGAGGTCTCCAGCAACTTCAACTACTACAATGCGGCAGCTTATGTGTCTGAGGGCAGAATCGTCCATGTCCATCGCAAGCTCTATTTGCCCACGTACGGGATGTTCGACGAAATGCGTTTCTTCGCGATGGGCGAAAATCTGCGTACGTTTCAAACTCAGTTTGGCGAATTCGGCCTCTTGATTTGCGAAGATCTTTGGCACCCGTCGACGATCTACCTGCACGCCCAGGATGGCGCGAAAGCGGTGATCACGATTTCGTGCAGCCCCGGGCGCGGCGTTCGCGAAGGCGCATTGTTTGCCACTTCGGAGGGATGGGAGAATCTGCTCAAGACAACCTCCCAGTTCCACACCGTGTTTAACATTTACGTGAACCGGGTTGGGTTCGAAGACGGAGCTCATTTCCCCGGAGGCTCGATGGTCGTGGGCCCTTCGGGAGAAGTCGTGGCTCAGGGCAGGTATTTCGAAGAAGACTTTGTCGTCGCAACGCTCGATATCGAGGAGGTACGCCGCGCGCGCCTGTTTACGCCTGTTCTGCGGGACGAACGTCTCGAGCTCACCCTGAGAGAGCTCAGCCGCATTGCCGCGAAACGGAACCTGCCCCACTGAGAACGGATTCCCGGACCGGTAATGAACCGTACCGCCGGAACCCACAAGTCATTCTCAGCGTCGTTCCTGCGAAAGCGGGATACAGAGTATTTGTGATGGGGTGATGTGGACTATTGGGAAACGGATACTGGATTCCCGCTTTTGCGGGAATGACCGAATCCAGAATGTTTGTGCAAGGGCGAAGTGGGTTGCCCGGAAACGGGCAATTGGGTCCGCCGCGCGCTTTTGCCGCGGACAGGCTTTTCGAGGGAGCGACTGAATCCCACTTTCGGGAGATTCTTAAGTCGAGCTGCCAGACACCCAAAGTTTAGCTATGAAGATTCATTGTGAGCTCACGGCACGAATCTTGGAAGGCTTCATCCGCGATGAACTGTCGAAGGCAGGTTTCACACGGGTGGTAGTGGGCTTGTCGGGCGGCATCGACTCGGCGGTCTCCTGCGTCCTCGCAGCCCGGGCACTCGGCCCCGAAAACGTTCATGCAATCATGATGCCGTACAAGACTAGCAGCCAGGAAAGTCTGACGGACGCGCAGGCGGTCGTAGACCGGTTCAGGACCGAAAGCGAAACCGTTGACATCACTCGCATCGTCGACGGTTACTTCGGCTCCCAAGCCGAGGCCAGCACGTTACGCCGTGGCAACGCCATGGCACGCGCCCGGATGATTGTCTTGTTCGACAAATCGATGGAACATCGCGCGCTGGTCCTGGGTACTTCGAACAAGACGGAACTGCTGCTCGGCTATGGCACGTTGTACGGCGACATGGCTTCTGCCATCAACCCGATTGGCGATCTCTACAAAACCGACATCTTTCAACTAGCGGCCCATCTCAACGTTCCCGAGTCGATTCTCATCAAGAAACCTACGGCTGACCTCTGGGCTGGCCAGTCGGATGAAGCCGAGCTGGGCTTCACCTACGCCGCTGTGGACGAGCTGCTGTACGAGCTGATCGACCGGCGCAGTTTGCCCGAGAAGCTTGTCCAGAAAGGCTTCGACGAAAGTTTTGTGCATCAGGTGATTCGAAAGATCCAGGGCTCGCAGTTCAAACGGCGCGGGCCAGTCATCTGCAAGCTGTCGCCGCGCAGCGTGACTCACGACTTTCACTACCTCCGCGATTGGGGCTTGTAGACTCTTGACATGGCCGGGACGTTATATGTGGTTGCCACACCCATTGGGAATCTGGAAGACATTACGCTGCGAGCGCTGCGTGTGCTGCGCGAGGTGGACTTGATCGCATGCGAAGACACCCGGCACACCGCGAGGCTTCTGGCACACTTCAACATCCACAGGCCAACTACGAGCTACCACGAACACAATGAAGCGGAAAAGGCGGAGCGGCTGCTAGAGAAGCTCGAAAGCGGCTTGCAGATCGCCCTGGTCAGCGATGCTGGGACACCCTGCATCTCGGATCCCGGGTATCGCATTGTGCGAGGAGCCCACCAACGCGGCGTGCGTGTCATCCCTGTTCCTGGGCCCTGTTCGTTCATCGCCGCCTTGAGCGCTTCCGGCAGGGCCAGCGATGCGTTTACGTTTTTGGGGTTTCTACCCGCGCGGAAGAACGCCCGTACTGCGGCGCTCGACGAACTGGCCGGTGAGGATCGCACATCGATTTTCTTCGAATCTCCCGAGCGCTTGCTTGAAACACTCGAAGACCTAGAGCGCATTCTCGGCTCGCGTCCTTTGACGATTGCCCGCGAGTTGACCAAGATCTACGAAGAGCTCTTTTCGGGCACGGCCAGGGAAGCGGTGGCGCACTTTTCGAAGAAGCCCGTGAAGGGCGAGGTCGTTTTGATTGTCGAGCCCGGCGCCTCCACACCAGGCTCCCTGGACTCGCTAGATCTGGCCGTCTTGCGAGCCCGGATCGCGACGCTCGCCCAAACCCTGGGTCTGACTAAGACCGAAGCGGTCAAACAACTGGCCCGAGAACTCAACGTTTCTCGAAGGGAACTCTATCGGCGACTGATCGAAGACGAGGAGCGTTGATGGGATCATGGAACGTACAATGCCATGGGAACCGTCGCGGCTCTGGCCCTGGAGCGAACTGGGAGAACCGCACGCATGGTTGCGATGACTATCGGGATTCGAAAGGAGAAAGCGATTGAAACTGGCTAAGCGGCTGAGTCGGCTGGGAACGGAAACTGCGTTTGAGGTGTTGGTCAAAGCCAAAGCGCTCGAAGCCCAGGGAAAGGAAATCGTTCACCTGGAGATTGGAGAGCCGGATTTTCCCACCCCGCAAAGCGTTGTGGCGGCTGGCACGCACGCTCTGCATCAAGGACACACCCACTATTGCGCATCGGCCGGCATGCCCGAGCTGCGCGAGGCCGTGGCACGAGAGGTTCGCGCAAGCCGCGGCATCCCTGTGAATGCCGATTGGGTTGTGGTTACTCCCGGCGCCAAGCCGATCATGTTCTATCTGATTCTGGCACTCGTGGAGGAAGGAGACGAAGTTCTCTATCCGAACCCTGGGTTTCCGATCTACGAATCGATGATCAACTTCGCGGGCGGCAAGCCTGTGCCGCTGCCTCTACTGGAGAGGTTCGAGTTTCGCTTCGATGTCAACGAATTACGCCAACGGGTGAGCGATCGAACGAAACTCATCATTATCAACTCTCCGCAAAATCCCACGGGTGGCTTGCTAACCAAGAGCGATCTCGAAGCCGTCGCCGAAATCGCAGTCGAGCGGGACATCATGGTGTTGTCCGACGAAATCTACGCGCGCATCATCTATGACGGCACGCATCACAGCATCAGCTCTCTGCCCGGCATGATTGAAAGGACCGTCATCCTCGATGGCTTCTCCAAGACCTATGCCATGACAGGTTGGCGACTCGGTTACGGAATCATGCGTCCTGACTTGCAGGCTCACATCGCAAAACTCGTGACGAACAGCGTATCTTGCACCGCGCCCTTCACGCAGCTGGCGGGCATCGAGGCGCTGGCGAGCGCCGAAAGCGATGTGTCGCAGATGGTGGCCGAGTTTCGGCAGCGACGCGATTACGTTTCGCAGGCCCTGGATTCGATTCCCGGCATGCGTTGCCTCTGCCCACCGGGCGCCTTTTACGTGTTTCCCAACATCCGATCGTTCGGGATGGCCAGCAGTGCGTTCTCCGATTATCTGCTCAATTCGGCCGGAGTTGCAGTGCTTTCCGGAAGCTCATTTGGCGAATACGGCGAGGGCCACATTCGGATCTCCTACGCCAACTCGATGGCAAACCTGACCAAAGCAGTTGAGCGAATCGGCGAAGCGGTCAGGAGACTGGGCCGATAGTTTGGAAACGCCTTGCCGAGGCTCGACTGAGGGAGCGGAGACTTGAGACAAGGCTGTTGCTTGTCTGAAAGGACATCGCTTCGAGGGCGAAAGTCCCATAGAAGTCTGCGCTGCTTCCGAATAGCACGCCCGATTCGCAGGGCGGACTCACGCTTGCTGGAAACTGATGGTATGCTTACGTTCTAGATAATCATTCTGTTAATAACTATGCCATTGAGACTTCTTCATCCATTTTATACCGCCAGCGGAAGACGACGGGATGCTGGTTGAGAGTTTCGATGTGTTGACGCAGGCGGTTGACCAGTTCCTCTTTGCTGGTGACTCGAATTCCCCGCAACACGGTGCGGGTGAGCTTGCTGAAGAAGACTTCCACCAGATTAAGCCAGGAACCATGTTTGGGGGTAAAGACAAACTGAAAACGCTGCGGTC
>VFZK01000340.1 GCA_016871215.1 Acidimicrobiia bacterium
CTGCCAGCATTGCTCCTCATCTCCAAACTGCTGGCGAAACTCTTTCACCGTCAAAATGCTTTTGGGTTTGGAAGTTCTTGGTTTTCTCATGCCCGGCAGACTATCGCCTTTTCTTCGCCGGAGCAAGCGTGATATTCATCCACGATCAATACTTCGCTCACCTCAACGAAGTGGTCCAAGCCGTAGAGGCACAATTCGAGCAGTGGAAGCTTGGCCACGAGACGGTCCGCAGGCTGTGTGCGATTTAAGCGATTCTATTCGCATTATACTTATGTCCGTGTGTATAAGATAGCCGCTGCGTTCCCCACGTTGTAATAGCAACCTCTCTCTGCAACTGATGATTTTCGAGCACTACTCCTTCATTGGTGTCGCGATTCGACTCCTTGCCGTTCTGTTTCTGGTTCTGCTGAACGGATTCTTCGTGGCGGCGGAGTTCGCGATTGTCAAAGTGCGGTCCACGCAGATCGAGACCTTGCTGAAACGGCATCACCTTCGGGCACGCGTGGCCGAGAATGTCATTCAGCACCTCGATGCCTACCTCTCGGCGACACAGCTAGGCATCACACTAGCCAGCCTGGGACTTGGCTGGCTAGGCGAACCCTTTGTCGCCGAGCTGATCGAGCCGCTTCTCGCGATGCTGGGAATCGCGTCGCCCCAGTTGATTCCTTTGGTGGCGCTTGGCATCGCCTTTAGCATCATCACTTTTCTACACATTGTCCTTGGTGAGCTGGCACCTAAGTCGCTGGCAATTCAGAGGGCGCAACAAACCACCCTCTGGGTGGCGGTTCCTCTGACGCTGTTCTACAAGCTGTTCTACCCGGCGATCTGGGTTCTCAATCACATGGCAAACTGGGTACTCAAGGGCGTGGGTCTCGATCCCGTCAGCGAAGCGGATCTGGTGCACTCAGAAGAGGAGCTGCGGTTGCTCCTGGCCGAGAGCGCAGATAAATCGGCTGGTTCCACTGGCCGCGCTATCTCGATAAGGGCTTTCTCCCTGAAGAGTCTCAAGGCGAGAAACATCATGCTGCCGCGCAACAAGATCGTCGCTCTGTTTGTCGAGCATTCCATTGAATCTAGCCTCAAGGTTTCTGAGGCGAGTCGGCATACTCGTTTCCCGCTGTGTCGGGACACGATCGATCATGTTCTCGGCATGGTTCACGTGAAAGATTTGCTCTGGCAGATCCACACCGAGCAGGAAGCAGCTAGAATCGAAGCGGTTCGTCGAGATGTCCTTTTCATTCCCGATCTCGTCAGCTTGGAAACTCTTCTATCCATGTTCCTTGAAAAGAAGTGTCACATGGCGATCGTCGTGGACGAGTTCGGAGGCACTCTCGGTATGGTGACGCTGGAGGACGTTCTCGAAGAAATTGTCGGAGAGATCCAGGACGAATTCGATCAAGAGCAGCCGCTTATCAGTCAAATCCGAGAGAACGAATTTCTGGTCGATGGCGCCACGCCGCTGCATGACATCGAGCAGGCCTTCGACATCAGCTTCGGCGACGATAACGCCGCTGCGACTTTGGGCGGCTACCTGGTGGATCGCTGGCAGGAGATTCCTACGGAGGGTACCGAGTGGCAGCTGGGCAAGCTACGGTTTGTAGTGAAGAAGGTGGAAAAGCTTCGAGTCAGCCAAGTTCTGGTGAAGCTAGAGCAGGCAGTTCCAGGAGAGGTCGGTGGAGCCAATTGAAAACAGACTGCGTCGGCAGGGTTTCTTCTCCCTCACCCCCTTGATGCTCACGCCCTTCCCAGAACCATCGAGTTTCAGCGCTGGGAGCGTGCGTTGGTGCGCGGGACCGTTGGCGATGGAATTCGAATTACACAACATTCGCTGATTTGGCAAGGGCGTCATCCCAAAGAATACACCGCGCGTCCGACGCCTTCTGCCACCGAAATTCGTGGTGTGGTTTTACCGTCTTCCCAACTATGGGTTGTTTGTATTCGTCTCTAAATCCTGCCAGCGAACGTGCGGCAAGACCCAGCGATAGTGCGCGCTTTGCGATCTATGAGATGCACAGCCGAATTCGTGCGCTTCTGTGGTTGCCTCTTTGTTGGGGGACCATGCCGGGAGCCGCTTAGCTTGAGCTCGGACAGCATCGAGTCGCGGCTACGCCCAGAGTTCATTGATCGGCCCGTAAACGTCGGCCTTCCCAAAGGGCACGTACTCGAAGCCGCGTTTGAGTGGATCGTCGTAACGGACGGTGGTCCAGTCGATACCTAGAGCGGAGTAGATGGTTGCTTCGACGTCCTCCACACGGATGGTACGTCCGCGAGACCAACCGGACGTTGCGACATTGTTCCCGGTTGCGTCCGTCGAGCCAATCGCTCTGCCACCCCGGATTCCGGCACCTGCGAAAACACAGAACTGCTGCAGGTGGTGATCTCTCCCACCGGCTGCATTCACGTTGTTGACGGTGCGTCCAAATTCTCCCATCATCAGAACCAGAGTGTCATTGAGCAGTCCGGTCGATTCAAGATCGGCAAGCAATTCTGAAACGGCGGAGTCGAGTTCTGCTGTGCGCGCCGGCAGCGCGTTGGCTGCATAGATGTTGGAATGCATGTCCCATCCACCGATATCTAGCTGAATGAACCGGGTTCCCTTATTCGACTGAAGAATCTGCTGCGCAAGCAGGCACGAGTTTCCGAAGCGTGTATTTCCGTAACGCGCCCGATCGGTTGCCGACAGAGTGAAAGCCTGGGTGACTGCGGGGTTATACATCAGCGCCTTTGCCTGAGCATAGAAGTCGTCCAGATCTTCCATCTTCGAACTGTAGGGAGAGCTGATTCGCAGTTTATCCTCCAGCAGATGGAGACCGGCATAAGCTTGTTCGAAGCGAGCCTGGCCGAAGGTGCTCGTAGTATTGGGCAGTGTGGTCGCGCCTGCGTTGACTTTGAAAGGCGCGGTTGTCGCTGGGAAGTAACCCTGGCTCGATACGTCGTTCGTTACCGACAGAAACGTCGGGAAAACTTGGGTAGGCAGGCGGTCGCCACCCTTCTCGAGTGCGACAACACTGCCAATGTGCGGTGCCATGTCTCCCAGGACGGCTGCTGGATTCCGCCCTATTTGCTGCCAGCGCCGCGCCAGTTCGTGAACGGCGGCCCAAGCGCGAATCGAGCGGACGATCGCCATCTTCGGAAGATGATTGGCAAGTTTGGGCATGAGCCCCATCGGCCAGTTGATCTCGCCGATCATGGTGGGAGCAAAAGTAGCTGGGGTCACGCCGTTGTAGACCTTGAGGTCGAAGGTGTCGACGTGCGTCATCCCGCCATTGAACAGGATGTAGATCACGTTTTTGGCTCGATTCTGCGTCGTGACCGCAGCTGTCTCGATGACATCGAGATCGGATGCCCAGCCTCGCTGTGGAAGAAACGAAGCCGTAATTCCGGTTCCCACCAACTCCATGAAACGCCTCCGCGTCCAGTGGTGCCGGTCATAGAAACGGCCCGTATGCGGCCGGCGATGCAGAAAACGCTCGTATTTCTCCTGACCGAACATAGGGGTCTCCTTAGTAGTTGAAGATGAAATCGACTTTGTTATACAGCGACCAAAGTAGCTGCTCTGCCTTCTGGTTGCGCGTGCCCGTTTGCAGGCTGGAAACAGCGGTTGTCTTTTCCGCTGCCGTGGGGTATCGCGATAGGACCGTTAGGAACAAGTGCTCAACCAGCTGGTCGTTGGTCATGCTTAAGCTTCTTGCCAGCAGGCCGGCGGTAGCGCCAGCAGAGATACGGGTGGTCACAAAGCCATTGTTCATCAGGTTGAGCGCCTGCTGAATCGAGACCTCCTGCAGGCGGTCTTCCTCGTCACGATTACCATTCAGGAAATCTTTGACAAACGGGGACGGAGTGATCTGTGTTTCGGGAAACTGCATCGCCCAGTTCTTCGTGCCGTAGATCGTACCGAGGTTATAGTTGGGAACGATGCCGCTGGATTGCACGATTGCATCGTGGAGTTCCTCTCCCCAGAGCCTTCGAACCAACTTTCGCGCGAACAGCCGCTCCCAGTTCACGTTCCAGGTGCCGTTGTAGCGCGATGAGAGCTGGTACGACTGGGAGTTGACGATTCTGCGCATCAGTTCCTTCACATTGTAGCCGCCCCCAACGAAATCCTGCGCAAGCTCTCGCAGGAGTGCCGGATGAGACGGCTGCAAAGTCCACGGCGCTGGCGGAGGGTTGTTTTCATCGAGCCGCAGGGGATCGAAGAAATCGGGAGGATCGACAATGCCGATTCCGAAGAACTCTTTCCACAAGTAGTTGACCGCCGCCCTCGCGAACTGGAAGTCCGAGGTTACTTCTCGCGCCAGCGCGACTCGGTAGTTCTCGCCAGCAGCGGGGCCACGGCCGCTAAACAGATACACGGGTGCGACGTTTGTCCTGCCTCCAAAGGCCGCGGGCTGCCGGGCCGGGCGGTTACCTGTGGTCGTGTTGAGCCGATAGTCCTGCAGGTAGTTGTTGTTGACTCCCGGCGTTGGGGCTTCGCGCAATCCCCAGTACTGCTGATTCGAAGTGCCAACGGTGATGTTAGTCGTGTACGCCTCGGTTCGCGACAAGAATGAAGCGAGCTGCCAGAATTGAGTTCGTTTGGCGCTCTTGCCCCACAAGCTCAGTGCATCAAGGTGTCCGGCGCCATCGTGGCAACCGATGCAGTTGACATGAGCCATTCCCAGCAGGTGCTGAGCCATCCTTGCAGTACGCGCATCGACGTGATCCTGATACGGACCGCCCCCCATGCTACCACCGACGAGCCAATTGATGGGTCCAACTTGGTAGCTATCCGTTCCCTGGACCGAGATGAGCTCGCGCGCCATCTGGTCGTAGGGCTTGCCCGTCGCGAGCGAGTCGCGGATCCATGCATTCGCCGCCAGTACGCCCTGTTGGTATAACGTGACCTGAGTGTTCTGGCGGGTGTTCTGTAACAGGTCTCCAAAAAACATCGTCCACTTGTCCAGCCACTCGGGAACATTCATGAGTTCTTCGACCAATCGGGCGCGTTTGTCGCCGGTCGTGTCGGCGACAAAACTCAAGACCCGATCCTTCGTGGGGATTCGACCGGTGAGGTCAAGTGTCACGCGCCGGATGAACTCGAAGTCGGTCGTCGGCTTGGCCGGCGGGACTCCGGCTGCAACCAACGCGGGGAAAATGTGCCGATCTATCAGGTTGGTATAGTTGGCTGGGCCGTTGCCATAAGGCGGCTCGAAAGGGAACTTGATCTCTGCAGAAGCAGGTTCGGGCGGCAACTTGGAGGCGACTTGTGAGGTCAAAAGACTCAGCCGGCCACCTCGGCCTGGCTGGCTGCGATCGTTGGCTCGGGAACGGGAATTGTCGCGGAGACCAATCGATGAAATCTTGTCATGGTCGGGGCCAAAGAAACTGCAATCGGCATTTCCGGATCCTTCAGTCGAACCTTCGGTGAGGGCTTCCGAGCTTGTGGCTGAGAGGCTCTGCTCGGTTCGAGTTTCTCCTTGCTGGTCTGGTCGGTCGGATTCGCCATCCCTTGCGTAATAGAATCCGTAGGCAGAAAGCAAGAGAACGGCGAGGGTGCAGAGGACAGGAATGCCTTTTCGTCTCATATGTTCAATGAACCTCCCCAAAAGGTCTGAGAGCCGGATACGCAATCTTCTGTCGCTGACTGCGGCGGTTTGCTCGATGCTGACTGGCTTCGGATTTCTGCAGGAAGCATGTGAGGTGCCAGTCACCTGTACTGGATCTTGAAGCAGTATAGAACAAATTCGGTATGTTTCCAGCAAGAAGTGGATTCAATTTCGAAGGGCAACACTCGATGGTTGCTTGGTATAGCGCACCGATTGACGAAAGAATACCTCATGCGGGGTTCTGAACCCAAGCACGTTTCTGGGGCGGTGATTAAGGCGATCCACCGCCCATTGCACTTGCTCTTGAGAAACCCCAGTCAATTCCATCCCTTTGGGGAAATACTGTCGCAGCAACCCGTTGCTGTTCTCATTTAA
>VFZK01000341.1 GCA_016871215.1 Acidimicrobiia bacterium
TTGATCGCTCTATCAAGTCTGGATAGGTCGTCTTTGCAAACCGCCTATCCTAGGGCACTCCCGCTTTCCTTTCAATCCCTCCGTTCCGGTTCAGTCGCTATAAGCCCGTTCGGCGCATAATCTGGGTTGGACAAGAGTGCAGTGGTATACAAACACCAGCAGGCTGCCAAACAGCTTTGCGAACAATTCCATCGGTCGTCTCCTTTGATCCTGCCTCGATAACAAGATCATCGTACAGCCGACCGATGGAATCAAAATTTCAAATATGTTTGGCTAGATTTCTGATGCCGCCGCCAGTAGCAGCTTTCCTGATGCAACGCATTTCCGAGAGACCCCCGCGGACGTCTACAGCCGGTGGAGACCTTAAGGAGAGGTGCTGATGAGGTGGTTGAGAGGATCACTGCAAGCTTCTTGCCTGCTGGTTGTGAGCGTTCTTTGGGTGGGCGTGCTAGGCGCCAGCGACTCCCTCCAGACTCAGAGTCGTCAAGAAGGCGAGTCGGATGAATTACGCGACCCCATCGAGGTCCTCGACGATCAGGACCACAAACTCGGCTCCCTGCCTGCCGTACGGGTCTGGCTACCTGATCCTGGTTTCGTGCGCGGGGATCCCAAGGTTGGAGTGACCAGGCTGGCCATGTTTACGTTGCTCTGGGCCGAGCGCTCTGTTGGAGCGAGGACAGTGGAAGGACATGGAAAAGCCGGCCTTTGCCCGACCCGCCGGTGGCAAGCGAGGTTGGCTCGGTCGCCGGAGGTTTCGGGGTACTCCGCGACGACACGCTGTTGTTGTTCACGGGTTATCCCAAGTGCGGAGTGATGCGTTCTACCGATTATGGGAAAACTTGGCCCAGTTTTGTTTCTTTGGAGCTTTCTCCCTACGATGGAGGCGGAGCTGGCTGGAGCCACGTGCACCAACTTCCGGACGGCACCGTACTGCTGACAGTGACGCTCCGGCATGGCAACGCTCGCGTGGATCTCAAAACCAAGGAGCCGTTGCCTGATGACAAATTCGGCATTCACGATCACATTTACCGTTCGCGGGATTCCGGAAGAACCTGGGGGGACCGCAGTCTCATCGTGAAGCATTCAGCGGAGACGAGCGTGCTGCGCTTGAAGTCTGGAAAGTTACTCGCAGCCATTCGATGCCAGCGGGCAGGAGGCCTGGTACTGCCGGGTGATGACATTGCCAAGCTCAAAGAGATCGACGCGTGGGAAGCGGCCGCCGGCATTCTTACTGGTAAAGCCGGGATCAAGCATGCTTTTCTCGCCGATTCGTATGACAACGGGTATACGTGGACGAATCTTCGGCTGGCGCCGATGACGCCGAAGGTCAAACGGGGGCTGTGTCCCTCGGAGCTGGTGCAACTTCCGGACGGGCGGGTAGTTTGGGTTTACATCCAGAAGGCCTTGTCCCCGGAGGCGATGGCGACCTCGGGAATCTACGCCCGGGTAAGCAGTGATGACGGTCAGACGTGGAGTTCCGAGCGGTATCGTGTTCGCCTGCTGAGGGACAAGAAGCGGGGTGTCTATCCGGCGAGCACGGTGCTGAAGGATGGAACGATTCTGACGCTCACTGGCGGGAACCGCGGTAATCGCGCCCTTGCCGTTGGATGGCGGATTCCGAAAAAGTGACCTCTCTGCGCTGAGAAAGCTTCCACCCGAAGGCACTGCTCGCGCCTCAAGTGGAAGGTAAGCCGCTTGACGCTTTGCTCTGGTCCAGCTCGCAGAACCCTTCGGGCTTTTGCCAGGGCAGGATCAAGAGGGGAGAGGTCTGACGCCGCGCTTAGCTCGTTCGCCAGTGGTACGGATTGCTCCCATACGATGGCCCTGACGGGCATGCTCAAAGATAGACACGATCCGCTGCAGAGGATCTGCGGCCGCTGCCACAGCTTGGCCAAGGATGCGTGGCTGAAAATTGCAGCTTCATGATCTGGTCCGCAGCTGGCAGCGATCCCAAACCCAGAGCACTTTGAAGACTTCCCACTTAGGGCCATTAACAATACTGATGGCCCCGTTCGAGCCGATGCGGTGTGCCCCCCGCCGCAACACCGAAATCGTTGATGAACTAACAATCGCCCTTGCCTCGGTCGGCTCATACTCCCTGATCCAGTAGGGGGCGAGCCAAAGGGAACGAGCTGAGAAGATGAATGACTGAACTTACCAAAGCCAGTGGTTTGCACGCCAAGGCGAGAATAAGATGACAATCACCCGACGGGAATTTGGAAAGGTGGCAGGGGTGGAGGTGCTCCTTCCCTGGATAACGCCGGAGTTTGCGGCGGCGAACTCGGCAATCACGTCCTGGCCAAGGGTTCCCAGTGCGGGATCTACCCGACCATTTGGTGTTATACACGAGCGGCGAAGCCCCCGGGGGAAAAAGCCAACAAAGGCGGAAAGTTTGTGGTGGACGAGAACAACTCGGAAGCGATGCGAGAATACAAGGACGCCATCTGCCGGGATGCGCTGGGTGGCTATGACCAGGGGCCGACGGGGTAAGCACGTTCAACTTTAATCTAAGCACGTTCAACTTTAATCTAAGCACGTACAACTGCAGTCTACCGGACACGCAGCCACACGGATTTGGGCTCGGCGCAAAGCAGATTGGCATTTACATCTTCCCCAAGCTGGGCGACCCGGCAGCCTTGCGCGAGTACCTGAAACAGGAAAGAGCGCTACCTTAAGGATTCGCTGGGAAGTGAGCAAAAGCGCCTGGGGGGCAGTTATGGACCCACCGGATTGTAGGGAGATGATGCCCCAGAGTAACATCGACCAGACGTTCTCGTTCCAATTGAGGATTGATGAGCCGAGCAGATCCTCGCGAGGGGTTCGGGTTTCAATTCAGTCGCTGGATGAACAGCCGCTGGGACCGTGAGGAAAGGCGCTATGATTACAAGACAACAATCGAACAAGGTCGTAGGGCCTGGTACCCTCCTATCGTGGCTGATCCCTGTTAGTTTGACTTCTAGTCCACTACTCATAGTATTCCTATCAGTGCTTTCGGCAAGCTGGAAATGTGTCAGCACCTCGGTTGGCCAGTCCCGCGAACCGATCAAGCTTATGCGTCGTTTAATCCTTAACGACGATGGATCCGGACAGATGTCGGCCTTTAAGCCTCCTGTCGGCACATCAGATCTCAATGCGATGGTTGACAAAGTCGCTGGAACAGGGGTTACCACATTGTCGGTGGCTCTTCTGGATGGCCATGTAGTTTGGCACAATAGCAAAGTGACTACCCAGCTGGCTGGCGTGCAAGATCCCCAGTTCGTTCCCAGTTTTCACCGCATGATCAGTGTCTCCCGGTCGTTGCATCAGCAGAAGATTGATCCTTTGCGAGTCTTCGTCGATCAGGCGCACGAGAAGGGGCTTGAATTCTTCGCTTCTTTACGTATGAACGATGGGCACTTTGCTTACTACCGAGGTCCGAATGGATCAGGACCGTGGGCATCCGGCCACGCCAGCAAGTTTTGGAAAGAACATCAAGACCTCTTACTTCATGGTGAGGACGGGTATTGGCGTCACCTCTATGACTACGCCAAGGACGGCACCCGCAAATATCGGCTGTCGCAGATTGAGGAAGTCTGCCGCAACTACGATGTCGATGGTTTTGAAATGGACTTCATGCGTACACCCCATTACTTCAGGAAGGGCGAGGAGGGGGAGAAAGCGCACCTCATGACCGATCTGGTGAGCCAAGTGCGGAAGATGATGATTGAAGTGGGTCGGGCCAAAGGCAAACGCGTGCTCTTGATGGCGACGGTGCCTCGGACGATCGATGAGTGCGAACAGATCGGCTTGAACGTGCGTAGCTGGATCAAACAGGGGCTGATCGACCTGGTAGTGGCCAAAAGTTACATCTACTTTGAGCAGGACCTGCCAGTCAAAGAGTGGATGGCGCTGGTACAAGGGAGTGGCGTCAAGTTCTATGCCGGTTTCGAACACGGGGATACGGTCGAGACCTTTCGGGCAGGGGTAGCCAAATATTTTCGCGATGGCGCCGACGGAATCTACTTGTACAACTTCTGGAGCTTTGGTCTGCCTTACAATCCGTTGGGACGACAGATTCTGAGGGAGGTAGGCGACCCAAAGCTGCTGAAAGGCCAGGACAAGCATTACGCCCTATTGGGTGGAGGCCCCTGTGCTGTCACAAGCAAAGGCGATCCGCAACCACCTCCTACACAGGTCCCGGCTCAGGTGCCCGCAGGTGGCTCCAAGACATTTAGCATCGATATTGCAGAAGATATTCGTTCAGCGCTGAAAGCGAAGTTACTGAAGAATGTAACCCTGCGACTAACTACTGATGCGAAGGTTGGAGATCTGGAGTTCGTGCTCAGCGGTAAGCCAATTAACCGATCGCTTTGGACGGTGAGGGACACCGCGTGGCAAGTAATGCTGACACAACCTCCGATGGCTTTCGGTGTTAATCCTCTGAAGGTCGTAAACCAAGGGAGAGTAAGTCGAACGATATCCAGCGTCGAAACGCTGGTGCATTACAAAGATTCACGTCCCGCTGCCTCCCTTCCAAGATTTCTCGCTGATAAGCGCACCACCCGTGACACACGCTATGCCATGGAGGAAGGGCCATGGAAAAGACTCAAAAGCGAGTGCCCTTCTGTTCCCCTACGACTGCTCCGGAAGGAATGGGTAAAAGCGACGGTGAACATCGCCTCAACGGAGGCACTGGCGCTTGCCAAATCAGTTCGCTTCGAGTTTCGTACTCCCCAGACCAACACTCGAGACTATCAGTGGTGGGAGCTTTATAATGCCCAGCCCTGGGAGACCGATCGATACGAGTTCAAAGTCAATGGCCACGCTGTAGTGAATTGGGAATTTATTCAGCGCGGTGCCTTCGCCACCGATTATTGGATTTGGGGAATCCGGTTTGACGTGCCGGCAGAATGGCTCACGAAGGGTGACAACACAATAGAGATGAAGCTCAAGGAGCGTGAGTCCCAGATCGGCTGGGGGTTAACCTTTGTACACGTGGATCTATTCAAACAATAAACACCGGCCTAAACTTTGGATGGCAGGTTTCGTTGACACGCACCCTCAATGAGTCTCCGAATACCTTGGACCGTTTGAGCTTTGTTTTGACCGTACGATCGAATCTTGCAGGATGCTGTCACGCCGACAACAGCTATATGGTGGGTTAGATACGATGAAGGTAGGACGAAGGAAATTCATGAGATCCGGATTGGCGATGCTGACCTCGCGACCCTGTTGCCGCGCGGCGCGATGATCTACCTGGAAGCTCGGGACTTCCTCGGCCAGCTGCAGCGATGGAGCGACTCGGGCGTGAAGCAGCGTTGGTTGGCGAGCTCGAGCTTTTCCGAGTTCGAGAAATCACGGCTCTACCTGAGGCTGAAAGATCGATTGGACGAGTTCGAGTCGCTGGCGGCAGTGAATGCCAGCTTGCCGCTGGTGCGCTCGCTGGCAGGGAAGCAGGCTGCGTTAGGGCTCTACGACGTTCGCGATCTGGAGTTTGTTTTTGCGACAAAGATACCTTCAGGCCCATTCGACCAAGGCCCTTTTTTCCAGCAGCGGTCGCGGTACGAGCAACGCTCTGCTGAAGGTGGCACCTACTACGCGCGCTCTGGGCCAAATGGCGCCGTCGCTTACGCCATTCGCTCGGGCTACTTTTTCCTGTCGACTCGGGAAAGCCTGCTGCGAACCGCACTGCACAACTTCAGCGTTGCTGCGTCGCGCGACCGGCTGAGCGCCGAGCCGCTGTTCCAGGAGAGTCAGACGGCGTTGGGCCGGAGCAGCGACGTTTGGATGTACCTGAACATGGGGCTTGTTCAGGAGTCGCGCTATTTTCGCAACGAATGGCTTTACCGGGGGTGCAATTAAGAGTGGCAGTCAGTTTGAACACAGGGACAGAGGGAATGCCATAGGGTTTGGTATTGAACAAAGGCGAGGATGGAGAGGGAAGGGGCTGGACAAATTCTCCCGATTCGTATAAAT